>NZ_JBSFVY010000014.1:0-275591 GCF_053592555.1 Streptomyces sp. NPDC002643 | reverse complement strand
TGCAGGACGCCGTCGATGCGGATGCTGGTGACAGCAGCGCCGGGGATCGACGACAGGAGCGTACGACGCAGGGAGTTGCCGAGGGTGTAGCCGAAGCCCGGCTCCAGCGGCTCGATCACGAACCGGGAGCGGAACTCGTCGACGACCTCTTCGGTCAACGAGGGACGCTGAGCGATCAGCATGAAGTGAATCCTTCAGTCATGGGCACCCACTATTTGATGCCCTTGAGTACTACAAGGGTACGGGCGGTACGCCCCCGAAGGGACGTACCGCCCGAACCCAAAGACCGTGAAGCGGCTGACGAGGTCAGACGCGGCGGCGCTTCGGCGGACGGCAGCCGTTGTGCGGGGTCGGGGTGACGTCCTGGATGGAGCCGACCTCAAGACCGGTGGCCTGGAGCGAACGGATCGCGGTCTCACGACCGGAACCCGGGCCCTTCACGAACACGTCGACCTTGCGCATGCCGTGCTCCTGGGCGCGGCGGGCAGCCGACTCGGCGGCCATCTGCGCGGCGAACGGCGTGGACTTCCGGGAGCCCTTGAAGCCGACGTGGCCGGCGGAGGCCCAGGAGATCACGTTGCCGGACGGGTCCGTGATGGAGACGATCGTGTTGTTGAACGTGCTCTTGATGTGCGCGTGGCCGTGAGCGACGTTCTTCTTTTCCTTGCGGCGCACCTTCTTGGCAGCGCCCTGACGACCCTTGGGGGGCATCTACTAACTCCTACGGGGAGGTGGTCGGTCCTACAGCGAAGACCGCTGATGAAGCGTTGTCCGCTGCGGACTACTTCTTGCCCGGCTTCTTCTTACCGGCGATGGCGCGACGCGGGCCCTTGCGGGTGCGGGCGTTGGTGCTGGTGCGCTGACCGCGGACGGGCAGACCGCGACGGTGACGGAGACCCTGGTAGCAGCCGATCTCCACCTTGCGGCGGATGTCGGCCTGGATCTCACGACGGAGGTCACCCTCGGTCTTGATGTTGTTGTCGACGTACTCACGAATCGCGACGAGCTGCTCCTCGGAGAGGTCGCGAACGCGGGTGTTCGGGTCGACGCCGGTCGCAGCCAGCGTCTCCTTCGAGAGGGTCCGGCCGATGCCGAACACGTAGGTCAGGGCGACCTCCACGCGCTTTTCGCGCGGGATGTCAACACCGGAAACGCGTGCCATTCAATGGCTCCTGGTGATCTTCGGAGGTCTTCCACAGAACCGGTTCCCAGCCGCCGTACCAGGTACGAACTGGGTCCCCGGCCTCCGAACCGGGGGTGTCGGACCGCTCGGAGCGATCCGGGTCCTGCGTATGAACATATTCAGCTCGCGTCGCGCGAATCCCTGCGATGTGGATGCAGAGGGAACGGTCGTACGTGCGTCAGCCCTGGCGCTGCTTGTGGCGCGGGTTCTCGCAGATGACCATGACCCGACCGTGACGGCGGATCACCCTGCACTTGTCGCAGATCTTCTTGACGCTCGGCTTGACCTTCATTGGGTGAGGTTCTCCGGGTCAGTTGCCGACGGCCCCGCTCGCACGGGGCCTGGGCAAGATCTACTTGTAGCGGTAGACGATCCGGCCACGCGTCAGGTCGTACGGAGACAGCTCCACCACGACCCGGTCGTCAGGGAGGATGCGGATGTAGTGCATACGCATCTTGCCGCTGATGTGTGCCAGGACCTGGTGGCCGTTCTGGAGCTCGACCTTGAACATGGCGTTCGGCAGAGACTCGACGACAGTGCCCTCGATCTCGATGGCACCTTGCTTCTTGGCCACGCTTCGCCCTTCGAATCGACTACCTTGATCGACTCCGAGCGACCGAATGAGGACACACGGACACACGAGAGCCGACGAGTCAGTCTACGTCAGGGCCCCGAGAAACACGAATTCGGGTAAGGATGCCCAGGGCGGAAGATCCTTATGCGGCTCGCCGTACACAGCCCCGACAGCAACCGCGCCCCTATAGCGGCGCAGCCGCTGATAAGGGGCGCGGGGCTGTGTCAATGTGCGGCTCCGCCGCGTGGGCGCGACCAGCCACAGACCGGCCCGCAGTCGGCGACAGACCTCATCCCACCGGATCAGGAGCCGCAGTAACCCCATACTCGGCAAGCTTGGCCTTCCCTCCATCGGGGGCAGTGAGCACAAGCGGCCCCGCCTCGGTCAACGCCACCGAGTGCTCCCAGTGCGACGACCACGTCCCGTCCGTGGTCACCACGGTCCAGTCGTCCGCCAGGACCCGCGTCTTCGGCGTCCCCAAGGACACCATCGGCTCGATCGCCAGACAGAACCCGGGCACGAGCTTCGGCCCCTTCCCCCGCCGCCGCTCGACATAGTTCAGCAGATGCGGGTCCATGTGCATCTCGGTCCCGATGCCGTGCCCGCCGTAGTCCTCGACGATCCCGTACTTGCCGCCGCCCGGCTTCGGCTGCCGCCGGATGTATGTCTCGATGGCCCGAGAGACATCGACGAGCCGGTTCCCCTGCCTCATCGCCGCGATCCCGGCCCACATGGACTCCTCGGTCACCCGCGACAGCTCCAGCAGCTCGGGAGAGTGCCCGGACCCCACGAACGCCGTGTAGGCGGCGTCCCCGTGCCAGCCGTCCACGATCGCGCCGCAGTCGATCGAGATGATGTCCCCGTCCTTCAGGACGACCTGGTCACTGGGGATGCCATGCACCACGACCTCGTTCACGGAGGTGCAGATGGTCGCGGGGAAGCCGCCGTAGCCGAGGAAGTTCGACTTCGCCCCGTGCTCCTCGATCACCTTGCGGGCCACGTCGTCGAGGTCCTTCGTGGAGGCGCCCGGTACGGCCGCCTCACGGGTCGCCGCGTGGATGGCGGCGACGACCAGCCCCGCCTCGCGCATCTTCGCGATCTGCTCGGGGCTCTTGATCTGCACCATGGGGGCCTGCGCTCTCCGTCTTCTCCGCCTCAAGGGCTACTGGGCTTTTCTGCCTACACAACAGTACGGCCGCGGCGCCCCTCAAGGGCACCGCGGCCGACGTACCGCAGCCGAGGCTCATGGCCGTCGGCATATCGCGGACAACGGACGACTACTCGCCGTCGTCCTCGCGCTTCAGCGCGTCCATCGCGCGCTGGGTGACCTCTTCCACCTTGCCGAGGGCCGAGATCGTCACCACGAGGCCCTGGGCCTTGTAGTAGTCGATGATCGGCTCGGTCTGGGTGTGGTAGACCTCCAGCCGCTTGCGGACGGTCTCCTCGGAGTCGTCGTCACGCTGGTACAGCTCGCCGCCGCAGGCGTCGCAGACGCCCTCCTGCTTCGGCTGCTTGTAGGTGACGTGGAAGACATGGGCGGAGTCGTTGCGGCAGATCCGGCGGCCGGCGATCCGCTTGACGACCTCCTCCTCGGGGACCTCCAGGTCGAGGACGGCGTCCAGCTTCATGGACTCCTCGTCGAGCATGCCGTCGAGCGCCTCGGCCTGCGAGACATTGCGCGGGAAGCCGTCGAGGAGGAAGCCCTTCTCCGCGTCGGGCTGCTCCATGCGGTCCTTGGCCATGCCGATGGTGACCTCGTCCGGCACCAGGTTGCCCGCGTCCATGTAGGACTTGGCGAGTTTCCCGAGCTCCGTCTTCTGGCTGATGTTGGCCCGGAACAGGTCGCCCGTGGAGATGTGCGGGATCGACAGGTTCTTGGCCAGGAACGCGGCCTGCGTTCCCTTACCCGCACCCGGAGGCCCGACGAGGACGATTCGCATCAGCGGAGGAACCCTTCGTAATTGCGCTGCTGGAGCTGGCTCTCGATCTGCTTCACCGTCTCCAGACCCACACCCACGATGATCAGGATGCTGGTACCGCCGAACGGGAAGTTCGCGTTCGCCCCGAAACCGGCCAACGCCATCGTCGGCACAAGAGCGATCAGACCCAGGTACAGCGAACCCGGCCAGGTGATCCGGTTGAGCACATAGGAAAGGTACTCAGCGGTCGGTCGGCCAGCCCGGATGCCCGGGATGAAGCCACCATACTTCTTCATGTTGTCCGCTACTTCTTCGGGGTTGAAGGAGATCGCCACGTAGAAGAACGCGAAGAACACAATGAGGAAGAAGTAGAGAGTGATGTGGACGGGCGCCGCCGTGTCCGCCAGATTTGTCTGAATCCAAGTCGCCCAGCCCGCCTGAGAGTTGGCGAACTGCACGATCAGCGCCGGGATGTAGAGCAGCGACGAGGCGAAGATGACAGGGATCACACCCGCCTGGTTCACCTTGAGCGGGATGTACGTCGAGGTCCCGCCGTAGGAACGACGGCCGATCATCCGCTTCGCGTACTGGACCGGGATACGGCGCTGGGCCTGCTCCACGAAGACCACCAGCGCGACCATGACGAGGCCGACGGCGATGACGGTGCCGAACTCGATCCAGCCGTCCGCCAGGTCGCCCTGCTCCTTGATGGCCCACAGCGCGGACGGGAACGTCGCGGCGATCGAGATGAACATCAGGATCGACATGCCGTTGCCGATGCCGCGGTCGGTGACGAGCTCACCGAGCCACATGACGACGGCCGTACCGGCGGTCATCGTGATGACCATGACGATGGTGGTGAAGATCGAGCGGTCCGGGACGATCGAGCCGGCCATCGCGCAGTTCGGGAAGAGCGAACCGCTGCGGGCGGTGGCGACGAGACCCGTGCCCTGGAGGATGGCGAGGGCCACCGTCAGGTACCGCGTGTACTGTGTGATCTTCGCCGTACCGGCCGACCCCTCCTTCTTGAGGGCTTCCAGACGCGGGATCACCACGGTCAGCAGCTGCAGAATGATGCTCGCCGTGATGTACGGCATGATGCCGAGGGCGAAGACCGTGATCTGCAGCAGCGCGCCACCGCTGAACATGTTGACGAGGCCGAAGAGACCCTGGTTGGTCTTCGCCGCGTCGACACAGAACTGGACGGCGCTGTAGTCGACCCCTGGGATCGGAATGTGCGTACCGATCCGGTAGATCACGATGATGCCGAGCGTGAAGAGCAGCTTCTTGCGCAGGTCGGGCGTCTTGAACGCCCGGGCGAACGCGGTGAGCACGGTTCCTCCTGCGACCCCCGCGCACCGGGCGCGGCGGGGACTAGTCGTTTCAACAGGGCCCGGTGGGCCGAACGATGTTTTCTCCCACCCCGACACCGAACGGCTTTCCTCGCGCGGGCACAGGTGGACCTCACGGACTCTAACAGTGCCTGTGCAGCCAGGTGAAGTTCGCTTGCCACGCAAGCAATCCGAGGTTGACCCGCCTCCACCAGATCCCGTCGGATGTTCGACTCCGGTAATCCGAACGGGAGAGATCGCCATAGGGTGCCCACAGCTCACTATCAGTATGAATATCCGCTTTGCGCCCCCGACTCGTAGGCGGGGAAGGGGAGTTGTTCCCGGGGTGAGTTCCGGGTCGCGTTCTGACCGACCAGAACTCTTCGGCTTCCGGCGAAAACGGGAACCGCATTTCTGGCCGGGTCACGACAGATACCCGAAAAGGCCGAAAGCCGGGCGGCTCCCCCGGAGGGAAACTGCCCGGCCTTCGTAAGTGTCGCGCGGGGCGCCCCGGCTCAGACGAGCTCGGTGACGGTGCCGCCGGCGGCGGTGATCTTCTCCTTGGCGGAGCCGGAGACGGCGTCGACCGTCACCTGCAGCGCCACGGAGACCTCGCCCTGGCCGAGGACCTTGACAAGGCTGTTCTTGCGGACGGCACCCTTGGCGACCAGGTCGGCAACGGTGACCTCCCCACCCTCGGGGTAGAGGGCGGCGAGCTTGTCCAGGTTCACGACCTGGTACTCCGTCTTGAAGGGGTTCTTGAAGCCCTTCAGCTTCGGGAGACGCATGTGGAGGGGCATCTGGCCACCCTCGAAGCGCTCCGGAACCTGGTAGCGGGCCTTCGTACCCTTGGTACCACGACCGGCCGTCTTACCCTTCGAGGCCTCACCACGACCGACACGGGTCTTGGCGGTCTTGGCACCGGGGGCGGGACGGAGGTTGTGGATCTTGAGCGGGTTGTTCTCCGCCATGATCAGTCGACCTCCTCGACCGTCACGAGGTGGCGGACGGTGTGCACCATGCCGCGGAACTCGGGGCGGTCCTCCTTGACGACCTGCGTGTTGATGCCCTTGAGACCAAGGGAGCGCAGGGTGTCACGGTGGTTCTGCTTGCTGCCGATGTAGGACTTGACCTGCGTGATCTTGAGCTGCGCCATGATCACACACCCGCCCCGGCACGCGCACGGAGCAGAGCCGCGGGGGCGACGTCCTCCAGGGGCAGACCACGGCGGGCCGCGATCTCCTCGGGACGCTGCAGACCCTTCAGGGCCTCCACGGTCGCGTGCACGATGTTGATCGCGTTGTCGGAGCCGAGCGACTTCGACAGCACGTCGTGGATACCGGCGCACTCCAGGACGGCACGCACGGGACCACCGGCGATCACACCGGTACCCGGCGAAGCCGGCTTGAGGAGAACGACGCCGGCAGCCTTCTCACCCTGGATGGGGTGCGGGATGGTGCCCTGGATACGGGGGACCTTGAAGAAGTGCTTCTTGGCCTCCTCAACGCCCTTGGCGATGGCGGCCGGCACCTCCTTGGCCTTGCCGTAGCCGACACCCACGGTGCCGTCACCGTCGCCCACCACGACCAGCGCGGTGAAGCTGAAGCGACGACCACCCTTCACAACCTTGGCGACACGGTTGATCGCGACAACGCGCTCAACGTAAGCGGTCTTCTCGGCGGCAGCTGCGCCGCCGTCACGGCCCTTCCGGTCCCGCCGCTCGCCGCCACCGGCACCGCCACCGCGGCGCTGGGGTCCAGCCATTGGAATTACCTCTCTCTTTTTCCGCTAGCTACGGCAGGCTCAGAACTTGAGCCCGGCTTCGCGGGCGGCGTCCGCCAGGGCGGCGATGCGCCCGGCGTACTGGTTGCCACCACGGTCGAACACGACCTTCTCGACACCGGCGGCCTTGGCACGCTCGGCGACCAGGGCGCCGACCTGCTTGGCCTGCGAGGACTTGTCGCCCTCGCCACCGCGCACGGAGGCGTCCAGGGTGGACGCCGACGCCAGGGTGTGGCCCTTGAGGTCGTCGATCACCTGCGCCACGATGTGGCGGTTGGAGCGGGTCACGACCAGACGGGGACGCTCCGCCGTACCGGACACCTTCTTGCGAATCCGGATGTGACGGCGCTTGATCGCGGCGCGCTTGTAGGCGTCGCCCTTGAGGATCTTCTGCCCGTATGCCATGGCTTACTTACCCGCCTTTCCGACCTTGCGGCGGATGACTTCGCCCTCGTACTTGACGCCCTTGGCCTTGTACGGGTCGGGCTTGCGCAGCTTGCGGATGTTGGCCGCAACCTCGCCGACCTTCTGCTTGTCGATGCCCTCGACCGAGAAACGGGTCGGGGTCTCCACCTTGAAGGTGATGCCCTCGGGGGCCTCGACGGTGATCGGGTGGCTGTAGCCGAGCGCGAACTCAAGGTTCGAGCCCTTGGCCGCCACGCGGTAACCGACACCGCTGATTTCGAGCTTCTTCACGTAACCCTGGGTCACGCCGGTGATCATGTTCGCCACCAGCGTGCGGGACAGGCCGTGCAGGGCCTTGTTCTGACGCTCGTCGTTGGGGCGGGTGACGTTCAGGACGCCGTCCTCACCCTTGGCGATGTCGATCGGCGCGGCAACGGTGTGGGTCAGCGAGCCCTTGGGGCCCTTGACCGAGACCGTACGGCCGTCGATGGTGACGTCCACGCCGGCGGGAACCGTGATGGGGAGCTTGCCAATACGCGACATAGCTGTTTCCTCCGTTCCCTTCCGCTACCAGACGTAGGCGAGGACTTCCCCACCCACGCCCTTCTTGCCGGCCTGCTTGTCGGTGAGGAGCCCGTGGGACGTGGAGATGATCGCCACGCCGAGGCCGCCGAGCACCTTCGGCAGGTTGGTGGACTTCGCGTACACCCGGAGACCGGGCTTGGAGATCCGCTTGATACCCGCGATGGAGCGCTCACGGTTGGGGCCGAACTTCAGCTCCAGGACGAGGTTCTTGCCGACCTCGGCGTCCTCGACCTTCCAGCCCGTGATGAAGCCCTCCTGCTGGAGGATCTCCGCGATGTGCGACTTGATCTTGGACGCCGGCATCGTCACGGAGTCGTGGTACGCCGAGTTCGCGTTCCGCAGACGCGTAAGCATGTCTGCGATCGGATCAGTCATGGTCATGAATTGGCCTGTGGCCTCTCTCGCCGGGGTTTCCCGATGCGCCATCCCTCTCCCCGATCCGAGACGGGACGGGTGCGGCGCGGTGGACCTACGGCGTAGTAAGTCGTATGGGCGTCAGGCGCCCAACCCTCCAAGCCTAAGCCATGGAGAGGTGGGCACCTGACACTGCCCTTTACTTACCGAGAGCTTCAGGGAATCCCGAACTACGGGATTACCAGGAGCTCTTGGTCACGCCCGGCAGCTCGCCGCGGTGAGCCATCTCACGAAGGCACACACGGCACAGGCCGAACTTGCGGTACACGGAGTGCGGACGGCCACACCGCTGGCAGCGGGTGTACGCGCGCACGCCGAACTTCGGCTTACGAGCAGCCTTCGCGATCAGAGCCTTCTTCGCCATCTCGCTCACGCCTCCTTGAAGGGGAAGCCGAGGTGACGAAGGAGCGCACGGCCCTCAGCGTCGTTGGTCGCCGTGGTCACCACGGTGATGTCCATACCCCGGGTGCGGTCGATCTTGTCCTGGTCGATCTCGTGGAACATGACCTGCTCGGTGAGACCGAAGGTGTAG
This sequence comes from Streptomyces sp. NPDC002643, assembly GCF_053592555.1. NCBI lineage: Bacteria > Bacillati > Actinomycetota > Actinomycetes > Kitasatosporales > Streptomycetaceae > Streptomyces > Streptomyces sp. NPDC002643. Next base: position 266,866 of record NZ_JBSFVY010000014.1, on the reverse strand, counting down.
TTGCCACGGCCGTCGAACTGCTTGGGGGACAGGCCGCGGAAGTCGCGGATGCGCGGCAGCGCGAGCGACAGGGTGCGGTCCAGGAACTCCCACATGCGGTCGCCACGGAGCGTGACGTGGGCACCGATCGGCTGGCCCTCACGCAGCTTGAACTGCGCGATGGACTTGCGGGCCTTGGTGACGGCCGGCTTCTGACCGGTGATGGTGGTCAGGTCGCGGATCGCACCCTCGATGAGCTTCGAGTCACGGGCGGCGTCACCGACACCCATGTTGACCACGATCTTCACGAGGCCGGGGATCTGCATGACGTTCTCGTACTTGAACTCGTCACGCAGCTTGCCCGCGATCTCCTCGCGGTACTTCGTCTTGAGACGCGGAGTGGTGGTGGTAGCCATCAGATGTCCTCACCCGTCCGCTTGGCAACGCGGATCTTGTTGCCCTCGTCGTCGAAGCGGTAACCGACGCGGGTCACGACCTTCTTGCCGTCCTTCTCCACGACGAGCGATACGTTGCTCACGTGAATCGGGGCCTCGGTGGTGACGATGCCGCCGGCCTGCGAACCGCGAGCGGTCGGACCGGCCTTGGTGTGCTTCTTGACCCGGTTGACACCCTCGACCAGGACGCGGTCCTCGCGGGGGAAGGCCGCGATGACCTTGCCCTGCTTGCCCTTGTCCTTACCGGTGATGACCTGGACCAGGTCGCCCTTCTTGATCTTCATGCTTACAGCACCTCCGGCGCGAGCGAGATGATCTTCATGAACTTCTTCTCGCGCAGCTCACGGCCGACGGGGCCGAAGATACGGGTGCCGCGAGGGTCGCCGTCGTTCTTCAGAATGACGGCGGCGTTCTCGTCGAAGCGGATGTACGAGCCGTCCGGACGGCGGCGCTCCTTGACGGTGCGAACGATGACCGCCTTGACGACGTCACCCTTCTTCACGTTGCCACCGGGGATCGCGTCCTTGACGGTGGCGACGATGACGTCACCGATGCCCGCGTAGCGGCGACCGGAGCCACCGAGCACACGGATGCAAAGGATCTCCTTCGCACCAGTGTTGTCGGCGACGCGCAGTCGCGACTCCTGCTGGATCACGTCTTTCTCCTGTGTGTCTGCCGGTTCCCGGCAGGGGCCGCCTCCTTACGAAGGGAGCCCCTGCCGAGCCTGGCGGAACTGGCCTGCGAGGCAACTGCCCCGCAGGGATTGCTACTTGGCCTTCTCGAGGATCTCGACGACGCGCCAGCGCTTGGTCGCCGACAGCGGACGGGTCTCCATCAGAAGAACCCGGTCGCCAACGCCGGCGGCGTTCTGCTCGTCGTGCGCCTTGAGCTTGTTCGTACGGCGGATGACCTTGCCGTACAGCGCGTGCTTGACGCGGTCCTCGACGGCGACGACGACGGTCTTGTCCATCTTGTCGCTGACGACGTAACCCTCACGGGTCTTGCGGAAGCCGCGCGCTTCTACCGTCTGCTCAGTCACGTTGTTCTCGCTCATCAGGCGTTCTCCACCGTTTCGATGCCCAGCTCACGCTCGCGCATCAGGGTGTAGATCCGCGCGATGTCCTTGCGGACCGCCTTCAGACGGCCATGGTTCTCAAGCTGGCCCGTCGCCGCCTGGAAGCGGAGGTTGAACAGCTCTTCCTTGGCCTCGCGGAGCTTCGCCAGAAGCTCCTCGTTGCCCAGCTCGCGCAGCTCGGACGCCTTGGTACCGGCCGACATCACGCTTCACCTGCCTCGCGCTTGACGATCCGGCACTTCATCGGCAGCTTGTGGGCCGCACGGGTCAGCGCCTCACGGGCGATCTTCTCGTTGGGGTACGACAGCTCGAACATCACGCGTCCGGGCTTGACGTTGGCGATCCACCACTCGGGAGAACCCTTACCGGAACCCATGCGGGTCTCGGCGGGCTTCTTGGTGAGCGGACGGTCCGGGTAGATGTTGATCCAGACCTTGCCACCACGCTTGATGTGACGCGTCATGGCGATACGAGCGGCCTCGATCTGACGGTTCGTCACGTACGCCGGGGTGAGCGCCTGGATGCCGTACTCGCCGAACGCGACCGTCGTGCCACCCTTGGCGGCGCCGTCGCGCTTGGGGTGGTGCTGCTTGCGGTGCTTGACCCTACGGGGGATCAGCATGTCGGTCAGGCCTCCGTTCCGGTGCTCTCAGCCGGAGCAGCGGCGGGCGCCTCGGCCTGGGGGGCCTCGGCGGCGGGAGCCTGCTGCTGCGGCTTGCGACCGCGCCGCTCGCCACCACGGCCACCACGGGCCGGGCGGTCGCCGGCGCCACCACGGGCCGGGCGGTTGCCGGCGCGGGCAGCTGCGTTCTCGGCGCGGACCTCGGCGATGTTCTTGACGTCGCCCTTGTAGATCCAGACCTTCACACCGATGCGGCCGAAGGTCGTCTTGGCCTCGAAGAAGCCGTAGTCCACGTTCGCGCGGAGCGTGTGCAGGGGCACACGGCCCTCGCGGTAGAACTCCGAGCGGGACATCTCGGCGCCACCGAGGCGGCCACCGCACTGGATCTTGATGCCCTTGGCGCCGGCCTTCATGGCGGACTGCATGCTCTTGCGCATGGCCCGACGGAAGGAGACACGGGAGGAGAGCTGCTCGGCGACGGCCTGGGCCACCAGCTGAGCGTCCGTCTCCGGGTTCTTGACCTCAAGGATGTTCAGCTGGACCTGCTTGCCGGTCAGCTTCTCCAGGTCACCGCGGATACGGTCGGCCTCGGCGCCGCGGCGGCCGATGACGATGCCGGGACGAGCGGTGTGGATGTCCACACGGACACGGTCACGGGTGCGCTCGATCTCCACCTTCGAGATACCGGCGCGCTCCATGCCGGACGTCATCATCCGACGGATGGCGACGTCTTCCTTGACGTAGTCCTTGTACAGCTTGTCGGCGTACCAACGCGACTTGAAGTCGGTCGTGACACCGAGCCGGAACCCATGCGGGTTTACCTTCTGGCCCATTACCGGGTTCCTTCCTTGCTGCTGACGACCACGGTGATGTGGCTGGTCCGCTTGCGGATCCGGTAGGCACGGCCCTGGGCACGCGGCCGGAACCGCTTCAGGGTCGGACCCTCGTCGACGAACGCCTCGCTGATGAACAGCGAGGAGGCGTCCGTGTGGTCGTAGTTGTGCGCGGCGTTGGCGATGGCGCTGTCGAGCACCTTGCCGACGGGCACGGAGGCTGCCTGCGGAGCGAATCGCAGAACAGCCTGAGCCTCCGTGGCGTCCATGCCACGGATAAGGTCCACCACGCGGCGGGCCTTCATGGGCGTGACGCGGATGTACCGCGCCTGGGCCCTGGCTTCCATGGTTGTCCCTTCAGTTACTTACGTGTCTGAATGCGATCCGCTACTAGCGGCGCTTCGACTTCCGGTCTTCCTTGACGTGACCCCGGAAGGTGCGCGTCGGCGAGAACTCGCCGAGCTTGTGGCCGACCATCGACTCGGTGACGAACACCGGGATGTGGGTCTTGCCGTTGTGCACCGCGATCGTGTGGCCGAGCATGGCCGGGACGATCATGGAGCGACGGGACCAGGTCTTGATGACGTTCTTGGTGCCGGCTTCGTTCTGGGCGTCCACCTTCTTGATCAGGTGGTCGTCGACGAAGGGCCCCTTCTTGAGACTGCGCGGCATCTGAACCCGCTCCTAGCGCTTCTTGTTCGTCTTGCGGCGGCGGACGATGTACTTGTTCGACGCCTTCTTGGGCGAACGAGTACGACCTTCCTTCTGACCCCAGGGGCTGACCGGGTGGCGACCACCGGAGGTCTTGCCCTCACCACCACCGTGGGGGTGGTCAACCGGGTTCATCGCCACACCGCGAACGGTCGGGCGGACGCCCAGCCAGCGCTTGCGGCCGGCCTTGCCCCAGTTGATGTTGCTCTGCTCGGCGTTGCCGACCTCGCCGACGGTGGCGCGGCAGCGCACGTCGACCAGGCGGATCTCACCGGAGGGCATGCGGAGGTGGGCGTAGGCGCCCTCCTTCGCGAGCAGCTGCACGGAGGCACCGGCGGAGCGGGCGAACTTGGCACCGCCACCGGGACGGAGCTCGATCGCGTGGATCGTGGTACCGACCGGGATGTTGCGCAGCGCCAGGTTGTTGCCCGGCTTGATGTCGGCCCCGGGACCGTTCTCGACGCGGTCGCCCTGCTGCAGGTTGCGCGGGGCGAGGATGTAGCGCTTCTCGCCGTCGGCGTAGTGCAGCAGCGCGATGCGCGCGGTGCGGTTGGGGTCGTACTCGATGTGCGCGACCTTCGCCGGCACGCCGTCCTTGTCGTGACGACGGAAGTCGATCACGCGGTAGGCGCGCTTGTGGCCACCACCCTGGTGGCGGACGGTCACACGACCGGAGTTGTTACGGCCACCCTTGCTGTGCAGGGGGCGGACCAACGACTTCTCCGGCGTGGACCGCGTGACCTCGACGAAGTCGGCGACGCTGGAGCCGCGGCGGCCCGGCGTAGTCGGCTTGTACTTGCGGATTCCCATTGTCTCTCAGTCCTCGGAAATTTCCCGATTATCTGGACGATCCGGACCGCCCTCAGGCGGTCGGACCGCCGAAGATGTCGATACGGTCGCCCTCGGCGAGGGTCACGATCGCGCGCTTGGTGGCGGAGCGCTGGCCGTAGCCCGTGCGGGTCCGCTTGCGCTTGCCCTGGCGGTTGATCGTGTTGACGCCCGTGACCTTGACCGAGAAGACCGCCTGGACGGCCTGCTTGATCTGGGTCTTGTTGGCGCCCGGCGCGACGATGAAGGTGTACTTGCCCTCGTCGAGCAGCGCGTAGCTCTTCTCCGACACGACCGGCTTCAGCAGCACGTCACGGGGGTCCGTGAACGCCTTGCTGGGCGCGGTGACGACGGTGTTCTTGCCCTCGGTGGCGTGACGACGCGCCTTGGCGACGCGCGCGGCCTTGGCGGCCTTGGCCGCCTTGGAGGCGATGGAGGGGTGACGGATGGCCATCAGACCTCAGTCCCTTCGGTGTCGGTGGCCTTGTTCGGGCCGGACACGAAGGACTCCAGGGCGCCCTGGGTGAAGACCACATCGTCCGAGACGATCACGTCGTACGTGTTCAGCTGGCCCGGCTCCAGGATGTGGACCTGGGGCAGGTTGCGGGCGGAGAGCCACGCGGCCTCGTCGGCACGCTCGACGACCAGGAGCAGGTTCTTGCGCTCCGAGATCTTGCCGAACAGCGACTTGGCGGCCTTGGTGGACGGGGTCTCGCCCTCGATCACGCCGGTGACGACGTGGATGCGGTTGTGGCGGGCCCGGTCGGTGAGGGCGTGGCGCAGGGCCGCGGCCTTCATCTTCTTCGGGGTCCGCTGGGAGTAGTCACGCGGCACGGGACCGTGCACGACGCCACCGCCGGCGAACTGCGGGGCGCGGGTCGAACCCTGACGGGCGCGGCCGGTGCCCTTCTGGCGGTACGGCTTCTTGCCGCCACCACGGACTTCGCCGCGGGTCTTGGTCTTGTGCGTGCCCTGGCGGGCAGCCGCGTTCTGCGCGACGACGACCTGGTGGATCAGCGGGATGCTGACCTTCTCCACGCCGAAGATCTCCGCGGGGAGTTCGACGCTTCCGGTCTTCTCGCCGGCAGGCGAAAGGATGTCAACAGTGCTCATCGGTACCTCAGGCCCCCTTGGCCGCGGTGCGGACCAGGACGAGGCCGCCGTTCGGACCGGGAACCGCGCCCTTGATGAGCAGCAGACCCTTCTCCGCGTCAACGGCGTGGACGGTCAGGTTCTGGGTGGTGACCCGCTCGTTGCCCATGCGACCCGCCATGCGGAGGCCCTTGAACACGCGGCCCGGGGTGGCGCAGCCACCGATGGAACCGGGCGAGCGGTGCTTGCGCTGAACGCCGTGACCGGCGCCGAGGCCACGGAAGTTGTGGCGCTTCATGACACCGGCGAAGCCCTTGCCCTTGCTCTTGCCGGTCACGTCGACCTTCACACCGGCCTCGAACACCTCGGCGGTGATCTCCTGGCCCAGCGTGTACTCGGAGGCGTCCGCGGTGCGGATCTCGACGAGGTGGCGACGGGGGGTGACGTCGGCCTTGGCGAAGTGGCCCTTGAGGGGCTTGTTCACCTTGCGCGGGTCGATCTCGCCGAAGGCGATCTGAACGGACTCGTAGCCGTCCACGTCATTCGTGCGGACCTGGGTGACGACGTTGGGGCCGGCCTTGACGACGGTGACCGGAACAACGCGGTTGTTCTCGTCCCACACCTGCGTCATGCCGAGCTTCTCGCCCAGGATGCCCTTGATCTGCTTGGTCATTCTCAGCCCACCAGCCTCAGAGCTTGATCTCGATGTCGACACCGGCCGGGAGGTCGAGTCGCATCAGAGAGTCAACGGTCTTGGGGGTCGGGTCGAGGATGTCGATCAGGCGCTTGTGTGTGCGCATCTCGAAGTGCTCGCGCGAGTCCTTGTACTTGTGCGGCGACTTGATGACGCAGTACACGTTCTTCTCAGTGGGCAGCGGCACCGGGCCCGCGACCGACGCACCAGTGCGGGTCACCGTCTCGACGATCTTCTTCGCCGAGGAGTCGATGACCTCGTGGTCGTAGGCCTTGAGCCGGATGCGGATCTTCTGTCCCGCCATGGCTACTCAGTAGTCCTGTCTCTCAACGCTCTGGAACCCGGTGGTCCCTTGCTCTCCTCCGACCCACGCGGTCGGGCGTGTCGCGCTCCCGCTGACACAGATGCCCCTTGTTCGAGCATCCCTTGCCTGGGAACACGGCCCTTTCGGAACCGCTGGGCCGGGGGCGCCGCGTCCGACGTGCTCACGCGTGGTCCCACCGGATGCCTGGCCGGTGCCGCACCGCACTTCCCGGAAGATTCCCGTACGTCCGCCCCAGCGCTGCCATGAGGCAGTTAAGGCGACGAGTACCGTGGGACTCGCTTCCAGTCCTCCCGGCGGGAGGCGCGCAGCATCAACACTCGACCGAGCAACCCCGCTAGTCTGCCACACGGCGGACCGCCTCCGCCAATCGAGCCGGAGACCTTACCCCGAGAGTGACCGAGGTCAAACCTGCCGGGGTCCGCACGGGGTTGACAAGGAGTCTCTCCAGGAGCGGGCGGGAGGGCCCATGGAGAACCCGGGGAGCTTCCGTGCGCTCTCGGCCGCACGACCCGAGATCCGTTCACACCGTCCCCCATCCCCTGTGCAATGATCATCCACCTATCTGACTTTGCAGGGGCACGACAAGGATGACCGGCTATTACAAGGTCGAGTTCGAGGCACTCGCCCGGCTCGTCATCGACCTCGCCGAATGCGCGGACGGTATGCGGTCCGCGATGCGAAGGATGAAGGACATCGGCCCCAAGGGCGCCGGCTCCGCCGACCTGGAGGAGGCCTGCGACGACTTCCAGGAGAAGTGGGGCCACGGCATCAAGCTGATCGCCGACGCCACGGGCGGCATCGCGGAGAAGGTCGCGCTCTCGGGCCGGCTCTACCAGGGGCTGGAGGACCAGGTCAGCGGACTCGTGGAGGCCGTCAGGACCGTCGACAAGTCCATGGGGGCCGACGGCCGGTGACGCACGACCTCATGGCCACGGCCGCGACCGGGGGCGACGCCGCGCCACCGGCGTTCCAGTTCCAGCTGCAACGGGAGTTCCACACCGTCCCGCTGGGCATCGGCGAGGACGCGGACGCCTTCGACGCACAGGTACGGCAGTTCGCGCGCGACTACTGGGGCGAGCGGGAGGAACTGGAGCCCCTGCGCAAGCTGACCAAGGCCATGTACGCGGCGAGCGCCCAGAACCTCGTCGCGGGCGGCGTCGTCCACAACGCGCTCGGCATCTTCCCCATCGGCGGCACGGCGGACGGCTCCGAACCCCCCGAGCGCATCAGCCGCGCCACGCTCACCGTCAGCGTGCGCACCGTGCGCAACCCCGACCCGCACTTCACCGCCGCGGGCATCGCGGAGTCCCTGGACAAGGCGGGCGACGGCAGCGAGGTCCAGCTCATCGCCCTCCCCGCCGGCCCCGCGGTCGTCCGGGTCGCCGGCTCCCGCGCGGTGTGGGAGCGGCCGGAGGACACGCCGGACGGCACGGGACAACCGGACGGGACGGGACGACCGGACGCCATGGGACAACCAGACCCGACGGGCCAACCGGACGGCACGGGACAACTGGAGCGGTACTTCGTCCGGATCGAGGTCTGGGTGCCGTTCCCCGGCGAGGACCGGCTGCTGCTGTTCTGCCTGAGCACATCCGATGTCGAGGACCTCTTCCGCTACCAGGCGATCCTCGCGGACATCGCCGACACCCTCACCTTCGGCGAGGCCGAGCCGCCCCCGGCCGCCGAGGAGGCCGCCCCGCCCGCCCCTTCCGCGTCCCCCTTCGCCTCCTACTGATCGCGTCGAGGAGATCGTCCCGATGAAACCGCAGACGGCACAGACGTACGACGCGCTCGGCTTCGACCCCGCGCCCGGTGTTCCGGCCTCGGTGCACCAGCTGGTCACCGCGCTCAGCAGCGCGGGCAAGCAGCTCCACGACGTCCAGGGGGCCCTCAGCCGACTGGGGAGGACGGACGGCTCATGGGTGGGCGAAGCGGCGTCCGCCTTCGCCAAGAAGACGGACGCACTGCCGAGGCATCTGGCGACCGGCCACGACTCGCTGACCGAGGCCGCGCACGCGCTGCGTACCTGGGAAGGGCAGCTGACGGACTTCCAGAGGCTGGCGCGCAACTACGAACACGAGGCCGAGGCGGCCGAGCAGGCACTGGCTCAGGCCCGGAACAACCCGGACCTGAACCTCGCGGGCCAGTTCTTCGACACGGAGGAGAACCTGCGGAACGCGCAGCTGCGCCTGGACAACGCGACGCGACGCGTCAACGAGGCGAGCGAGGACCTGGACGCGGTCCTCAAGAAGGCGCGGGAGCTGTCGCAGGACCACCAGGCGGCGGCGCGCACCGCCGCCGACCTGATCCGCAGGGCGTCCGAGGCAGCGCCGGACGAATCCCTGCTCGACATGCTCGTCGACGCCATCGCGGGCCTCGGCGAGCGGATCAAGGGTCTCGCGGGCGACCTGTGGGACTGGATCAAGAAACACGCGGACACGATCTACCAGATCGGTGACTGGCTCGGTTACGCCAGCGCCCTGTGCGATGTCCTCGCGATCGCCTTCTCGGAGACCATCATCGGCGCCGTCGTCTTCGAGGCCATCGGCATGGTCCTCAACGGCGGGGCCCTGCTCTTCCACGGCGTCGGCTGGGCGGCCGGGGCGAAGAAGGGCAGCTGGACGGATATCGGCCTGGACCTGGTGGGCTTCCTCCCGTTCGGCGATCTGCTGCGGCTGGGGAAGGTGGGCTGGGGGACGCTCGCGGGTGTCAAGATCCCCATGGAGGTCGCGGACTTCGGAGCCAAGGCCGCCGACTCCTGGAAACGCGCGGAGAACATCATCGAGCACGTCGGGCGGACCGCGAGGCTCAACTCCGACCCGGAGAAGTGGGTGAAGCCGCTCCACACCGTCCTCGGCCGCCCGGCAGACGTGATCCCCATCACCGCGGGCAACTTGGCGGACCGCTTCAGAGTCGCCGTGGCCAAGGAATTCGGTGACTACAACCTGTACAAACATGGCACACGGATTTCGGACATCGGCTTTCAACAGGTGATGCCCGACCTGATCGAGAACACTCCGCTGGCCCGCATCCCCGCGCTCGCGGACTCGGTCAAGCCGATCCTGTCGGACTCGGGCGAGACGATCGGCCGCTACATCGACCCCCGGTCCTGGACGGCGCGCGGCTACGAGATGGCGATGGGCTCGACGGACATCGCGAAGGAAACCGTACGGCTCGTCTCCGACGACGTTCAGTACACGTCGGAATGGGTTCATGAAGGGATCGACCAGGTCCAAGAGGCGACCGGCGATGTTCTCGGTCGTCTGGCGGACGCCAACCCGTGGGGATGACATCGTGCACCGAGTCCCGTCCTTTCCGTACCCGTTCAAGGTCTCCGTGGGTATGCCCGTTCCGGTGGCCGATCCGCAGTCACTGGGGCTGCCGCCCGACGCCGCCATGGGGTCGACGATCCAGCCGTGGCCCCAGTCCGACGCGACGGCCCCCGCACTGGCCCGGGTCTTCGCGTCCCGGTCGGGGCAGCCGGGGGTGCGCGAGGCGCCCTCGCCCTTCTGGATCGTCGACGGGCCGAGCGACGCGAGGTGGTGCTCGGTCCGGCCGGTGGCCCCGGACGTCCACGACGTCCATGCCGCCGACGGCACCCATCTGGGCACGGTCACCCGCCGCGCGGGCAGGGTCCTGCCCTGGCCGCGCCGTGTCCGCTGGTCGGTGCGGCTGACGGCCACTCCCCTGTCCGTCACGGGCAAGGAGGGCACCTGGTACGCGTGGTTCCTCTATGTGGCGCTGTCCCCCGTCCTTTTCCTCTTCGTGCTCTTCCTGCGGGTGGGCAGCTTCTTCGACGGGCAGCTGATGGAGGACTACAGCTTCCGCCCGGTCCGAACCCGTTGGCACCTCCGGGGCTACGGGATGGCCCTGGACTACCGGGGCATCGAGCAGATCTACCGCTTCGCCCCTCGGCTCCTGGACGCCCGCGTCGCCTACGCCTTGGCGGTCCTCCAGACCTGGCACGCCCGGGACAAGGACATGGCTCATCCGCCGAACCGGGGAGGCGCACCTGATCGCGACGGAGCCGAACGACGGATGCCCCGGGAAGAGGCCGTCTCGGCGGCAGCGCGCTTCCTGATGGCCGAGTGCTACCCGGACCGGCCGGATTCCGTCGTCATGCTTGCGGACACGGCCGTCGAATACGCCTACGGATGGACCGTACGGTTCGACTTCAGAGAGCACATCGAGACGGGAGACCCCGCGAAAGCCCCCTTCAGCTCCGTCGTGGTCGTACCTCGCGACGGGACACCCGTCCATTTCGCTCCGACGTTCCCCCCGCCCGAGACGTACATGATGACGCGCGCCATGGGCCTCCGGCCGCCGGGAACGGATGACGCCGCCTCGGCCTGACCGTCGTCCGGCTGAACCGTCGTCCGGCTGGACCGTCGTCCGGCTGGACCGTCGTGCGGCTCGATCGGAGTCGATCAGGCTCAGGCATCGGAATCGGTCAGTCCGGCTCCGACGTACGTTCCCGTGGCACCACCCAGAACCCCGCGCCCAGCACCAGTGCGAGGGCGGCCGGTACGAGGAGGACCGCGGCGGGGCGTACCGCCTGCTGGAGGAGCCACGCACCCAGCAGGCCGCCCGCGAACATGGCGGTGACCGAGGCGAGGCGGCGGGCCTCGTCGCGGCGGCCCGAGCCGATGCGGGAGTCGGCGAGCGGGGGAATGCCTCCGAGGAGCGAGGTCAGGGCGCGGGTGGAGAGGGTGGTGGGCACGTCCGGGACCCGGGCCCGGAGGGTGGTGATGTTGCGTACGCCCATGGCCGAGGCCACCAGGGCGATCACCGCGAAGTGGCGTCCGGTCAGCGGGCCGCCCTCCTCGTCGACACCCGTCCACCAGGCGACCAGGCCGCCGAGCCCCAGCAGCAGCGCCTCGGCGAGGAGCGCGGCCACGAACCAGCGGCGGCCGCGCAGGTCCATCCCGGTCTCCAGCCGGGAGCCGAGCACCGCGCCGGCCGCGAAGCCGACGACGGAGACGCCCGACGCGGCCGGTGACAGATCGGCGGCGCCGGTGAGCGCGAAGGAGAGAAAGAGGAGGTTCCCGGTCTGCACGGCCGTGAACACCGGCCCCAGCACCAGAAAGCTGACGGCCTCGATCATCCCGGTCGTCACCGTGAGCGCCACCATGACCGAGGTGAGCGCGACGCCCGCTCTGGGCTTCATGATCGGAGCCTAGGCCGCCGGTAATCCACTCGCCCCCCCACCAGCCCCGCTCCTACGCTGATCAGGTACGTCAGCAGCAACGGGGGAACGGCCGACATGCGTACGCACTATCCACGGACCCGGCATCTGCCCTGGTCCCCCGGCGCCACCGCCGACGATCTCCGGGTCACCGATCTGTCGGGGCTGCGTGGGCGCGAGGTCGTCGTCACCGAGAAGCTCGACGGTGAGAACACCACCCTCTACGCCGACGGTCTGCACGCCCGCTCCCTCGACTCGGCCCACCACCCCTCCCGTACCTGGGTCAAGGCCCTCCAGGCCCGGATCGGGCACGGCATCCCCGAGGGCTGGCGGGTGTGCGGGGAGAACATGTTCGCCCGCCACTCGCTCGCGTACGACGATCTGGAGAGCTGGTTCTACGGGTTCTCGGTGTGGGACGCGGACGGCCGCTGCCTGGACTGGGACCGGACGGTCGCCTTTCTGCACGGGCTCGGGGTGCCGGTGCCGCGTGTGCTGTGGCGGGGTGTGTTCGACGAGCGGGCGCTGAGGGCACTGCGGCTGAGTCCGGCGCGGCAGGAGGGGTACGTCGTCCGGGTCGTGGACGGTTTCGGCGCGGAGGAGTTCGGGGGGCGCGTGGCCAAGTGGGTGCGCGCCGGGCATGTACGGACGGATACGCACTGGATGCACGCGCCGGTCGTGGCGAACGGGCTGGGGCCGAGGGCGGCGTTGTGGGAGGTGCGTTCCGGTGCGGTCGTCGACGCGGCGGCGCTGGCGGAGGCCGTGGGGCTGCCCGGGGAGGGGGACCGGGATACCCTCGCCCGCTTCGATCCCGCGGGACGCACCGGGGACGACCGCCTCGTCGGCGTACTGGCCGCGCTGTTCCCTCACCACCAGCGCGCACGGCTCGCGGCGCGGCTCGCGCGGGCGCTCGGTATGCCGCTCGCGCGCCGGGTCGCCGACCTCGTGGGGCTGCACCCCGCGCTGCACCGGCCGTACCCGGACGAGGACCGTCGGGCCGGACTCGTACGACTGTCTTACGCCGCCGATCTCGGGCTGTTGCACGCGGTCGCCCGGGCCACGGCGGTGACGGACGAGGCGCATGAGCAGGTGGAGTGGTCGGCGTTGCACGCGGAGGATGTGCGGCGGCTGGACGAGGACGCGCTACAGCGGGCGTTCGTCGGGCTGTCGGATGACGCGGCTGTGCGCTGCCGGGCCGAGGCGCGGGAGGCGTACGCACGGGGGCGGATCGGCGGTTTCGGTGCCGGTGCTGATGCCGGCGCCGGTGTTGATGCCGGTGTCGGTGTTGATGCCGGTGTCGACGCGGTGGTCGAGGAGGCCGTGGCCGCGACCTGGCGGTGGCGGGCGGGTGGCTTCCCGAGGCTGGTGCAGATGGTCGGCCCGGCGGGGAGCGGGAAGAGCACGTTCGCGCGGGGGCTGGCGGGTGTGGACGCGTATGTCTCGCTGGACGATCTGCGGGAGGCGCGGGGCGCGCGGGCGGACCAGCGGGCCAACGCGGAGGTCCTGCGGACGGGCCTCGGACGCCTGGACGAGGCCCTGGCCGCCGGGGGAACGGTCGTCTGGGACGCCACGTCGCTCAACAAACAGCAGCGCTCGCTGGTGCACGGGATCGCCCATCGCCGCGACGCCCTGATCACCCATGCCGTGGTCCTGGTCGACGAGGACGAGTTGGTACGGCGCAACACCCACCGCGAGCATCCGGTGCCGCCGGAGGTGCTGACGGCCCAGCTGCGCCGCTTCGGGCCGCCGTACCCGGGCGACGCGCATCGCACCTGGTACATCGGGGCGAGCGGGACCATTGAGGAAGAGGTCTGAGAACGGTGCGTACGAGCGACGAGATCTACCACCGGGTGCGCTGGGACGCCCGCTTCGACCCGGCGCGCTTCGTGCTGGGCGTGATGCAGCGGGGTGCCGAGCCCAAGCGGGTGCCGCTGCCCGCGTTCGTGCCGGGCGGGGAGATCCCCTGGCACCGGGTGCTGTTCTTCGAGGCGGACGGCGAGGTGGTGTGGGACCGGGCCACGGGCGTGGACCGCATCGACGCGACGGACGCGGGGCGCGTACGGGAGGCCCGACTGCTCCGCGCGCCCTTCTTCACGGCGCGTACGCCCCATGCGTGGGACGGCAGCCACTGGGCGCCCGTACGCGCACCACGGCAGGGCGTACCCGGACCCGGCATACCCGGACCTGATGCCGCAGACCTACGGGTACTGACCTGGAACACCCTCTGGGACCGCTACGACGCCGACCGCATCGACAGCGCCCGACGCCGGCCCCTGCTGCTGCGGGCCCTGCGGGACGCCGACGTCGATGTGATCGCGTTGCAGGAGGTCGAGGCGGAGCTGGTCGCCGTGCTGCTGCGGGAACCCTGGGTCCGGGAGGGCTGGACCCTGGGGGGCGACCCGTACGGGCGGGATGTGGACGAGTGCGGTCTGCTGCTGTTGAGCCGGTTGCCGGTACGTGAGGCCGCGTTCCATGAGCTGGGGCCGCACAAGGCGGTGACGGCCGTGGTCCTGGAGACCGGCGGAAGGCTCACGGAGTCGGAGGCCCGCCCGCTCGTCGTCGCGGCGACGCACCTGAGCAGCGACCACTCCGCGAACGGCGCCGGCCGACGCGAGACCGAACTCGCCCAGATCGCCGAGGGTTTGGCGGCCCTGGCCCCCGACGCGCTCGATGTGCTCCTGCTCGGCGACTTCAACGACGGCACCGAAACACCCCAGCTGACGCTGGGTATGCGGGACGCGTGGAGCGAGACGCACGGCACCGACGACTCGACCCCGACCTTCGACCCGGGCGTCAACCCGCTGGCCGCGATCTCCTCCCTGTCGGGGCGGGCGTCACGACTGGACCGGGTGCTGCTGAGCGGGCAGGGCCTACGGGTACGACAGGCGGAGCTGTACGGGAACACCCCTACATCGGAGGGGCTGTACATCTCCGACCACTACGGCGTACGGGTAGGGGTGGAGCTGTCGACGGCCACACGCGAGTCCTGGGGGAAGGAGTCGGGCACCCTCGGCCGTCTCGACGCCCGGCCGACCGCCGTACCGCCCTTGCCTGGCTCCCTCCCGAGGAGCTGTGGCCACCACTGCAGGACATCCGCCGCGATCACGACCCCCAGATCCACCGCTGGCCCCCGCATGTGAACGTCCTCTTCGGCTTCGTACCGGAACACACCTTCGAGCAGGCGGCCCAGGTACTGGCGTCGGCGTTGAGCGAGGCGGCCCCCTTCGACGCCCGGCTGGAGGGAGTGCACTGGTTCGGCCACCGGGACGACGCGACCATCTGGCTCGACCCGGCGGCGGCGGACGAGACACCATGGGCCGACCTCCACCGCTCCCTCCTCCCCCGCTTCCCGCACTGCCGTGGCCGCCACGAGGGCTTCACCCCCCACCTGAGCCTCGGCCGCACCACCGACCCCAACACCCTGGCCGCCACCTGCGAGAAGCGGCTCACCCCGATGCCGGTCAGGGTCGGCGACCTGGCCCTGCTGTCCCGGCGGGGCGACGAGCCGATGCGGATACGGGCGAGGGTGACGCTGGGGACGGGGGAGGTCCGCTGGGCGGAGGAGGCGTCGGAGGCCGACATGGACACGGATGGCGTCCCGGACTGCGACGCGGCGGACCGGATCGCGCGCCGTGTCGCGGAGACGTTCCCCGAAGGTGTCGTACATGTGGTCGGTTCCCGGCGGATGGGCTGCGCACTGCCCGGTGCGGACGTGGACCTGGTGGCGGCCCTGCCCGGAACGGTCGAACTCACCGCCGTACAGGCGAAGTTGACCAACGCGCTCCCCGAGGCGACCGACGTACGAGAGGTCGTCGGTGCCCGCGTACCCGGCGTACGGCTGCGTCTGGACGGCCTGGATGTGGACCTGATGGTCGTACCCACCGGTTCCATGGCCCCCACGGAGGCGGTGGACCGCCGGGCGGAGCTGGGCGAGGCGGCGGCGGTGGCGCTGAGCGCGGTGAGCGACGCGGAGGCGGTACTGGCGTCGCTGGTCGCCCACAACAGCGCCCCTGCCCAGCCGACCGATGGGTCAGCCGGACCGCCCGACAGCTCGGCCTTCGCCCGACTGGCCGGGCAGGTCAAGGCATGGGCGAGGGCGAGGGGCCTGGACTCGGCCCCCTTCGGCGGCGTACCGGGCCTGGCCTGGTCGATCCTGGCGGCCCGCACCGTACAGGAAGCGGGCGAGTTGCCCCCGGCCGCTCTCCTCCGCCACTTCTTCGCGACGTGGGCGGCATGGGACTGGCGGAAGCCGGTGGCCCTGACGGACGACCCGCCCCACCGCCACGTGGCGTCCCTCCCGCTCACGATCACGACCCCGTCCGTCCCCATACGCCCCTGCACGGACCAGGTCACGTCAGGGATGCGCGACCTGATCACCCAAGAGCTCTTCCGGGCTTGGGAGTTGCTGGAGGCGACCGCGAACACGGACTCGTACCCAGGAGCCGAACTCCTCGCCCCACCCCCACTCCACCGCCGCCACGCGGCCTGGGCGGTGGTGACGGTGGCGCCGGGAGCGGACGAGGGCCGGGTGCGGGGAAGGGTGCGGGCCCTGATCACGGACCTGGCGGAGGAAGCCCCCGCCTGTCACGCCTGGCCCCGCCCCTTCACCACGCCCCCGGCCCCCACCCGTTACGCCATCGGCCTGGGCCCCACCCCACCGCCCGAGGACACGCTCGCCGCGATCGCGCGGCACCGACTGCGCGGCTTGGCGGGCGTCACACTGACGCGGGCGGAGGGCGGACAGATCCCGACGCTGTACTGAGAGCGCCGGGACAACAACTCAAACCGCAGGTCAGCGCACGTCGACGTAGTCGGCCGCGCTGGTGGCCGTCCCGGTGGTGGAGTTGCCGTAGTACACCCAGCGGAACGAACCGTCGGTCGAGGCGGTGACGGTGGTCTTCAGGGCACCCGTGCTACTGGTGGTGACCTTCTTGACCGCCTTGAAGGAGTTGGTCCCCTTGGCGCGGAACTGGAGGGTGACGGTACGGCCGCTGTAGGGGCCGAACTTGTCGGTGCTCCAGTTCGCCCGGGTCAGCTTGCCCGTCACGGTGATCTTCTTGCCCTTGACGACCGGTTCGGGCGCCGCGTTGGCGGTGACCTTGGCGGCGCGCTTGACCGCGACGGTGCCGGACCGGGTCTCGTACTCCTCGGCGATGAGCGGCCCGCTCTTCTTGAACGTGCGCAGCGCCACGGCGATCTTCCAGGTCGTGGCGTCACTGTTGGAGTCGACGCCGCGGTCCCACTTCGGGTCGATGTAGAGACCGCCCTCGCAGCGGGCCCGCTGCGAGTCGAGCTCGTAGCAGGTGTACGGGCCGTGCTCGATGTAGTTCTCCCCGCTCTCGGCCGCCTTCTTCGCGGTGGTGCCGTGGTAGAGGAAGGGGTGCGTGTCATAGCGGGACGGGTCAGCGGTGCTGTAGCCGGCCGGCAGCGTGACGAAGAAGGTGACGGGTGGCTCCACCACCTTCGACGTGCCGACCACGATCGGCTTGCCGTTGTTGATGACCAGGTTGGTCACCTTGATCCCGGTGTCCGCCGCCTGCGCCGCCGGCGCGTTCAGCACCGAGACCGCGAGCGCCCCCGCGAGCATGGCCACAGCCACGCTCCGTCTGCCTGTGTTCATTCACACCTGTCCTGAGGTGAGGGATACAAGGGCGGCAGATTACCGAATGACGCGCCCATGACCACCGCCGGGGCACGGCCCGCGCAGGCGTCGAGCACCACGAGAGAATCCGCGCACCGAACCCGCGCACCGAATGTGAACTCCCGGTCACAGCAGGTGAGTTCAGCCGGTAAGATCGAGCCGTGACGCGCTCACCGAGCGCGTCCTCCCTTCACTCCGGGCCCCCTCCTTCGGGGCCCGGCCCGACGAGAGCGGTCCCGGGACCTGGTATGGCCGCCTCACGTCGAAGGGAGGACGCCCTCGCATGGGCTGTCACGAGGAGCGGAAGCCGACTCTCGTCATCCGGCTGACCCGGCTGCTGCCGGAGCGGGCCGCGAAGCACGCGAGGAGGTGGCTGCTCTGGTGGCTCAGCAAGTAGCCGGATGCCCCCACACAAGTTAGGGGCATCCGACACGCTCTTGCCGAGCCGGGCCTCCGCCTGGATATACCGGATCCGGTGCGGGGGCCCACCTTGCGTTTGGCTCAGCAAGTAGCCGGATGCCCCCAGACAGGTTAGGGGCATCCGACACGCTCTTGCCGAGCCGGGCCTCCGCCCGGATATACGGTCCGGGCGGGTGCCCACCTTCGCCCAAGTACAGCACACCGCACGCACCGTCGGCAGCACGCTCACGTGAACCCACGGACCACCGAGACGGACGGCGCCCCCTTCCTACCGCCCCTCCGCCAACCCTTCCCGCAGTGCCCCGTACGCCGGCTTCCGCCCATACCCCTCGTCCATCGGGGTGGCCGCCCCCTGCCCCTCGAAGACCCCCGGCACCCACGAGTACCGGTCGGTGTACCCCCACACGGTGAAGGACGTGCAGCTCCCGGCGCCGAGGCAGGCGTCCAACAGGCCCCGGAAGTACGCGGCCTGGGTCGCGAGCTTCGTCTCATCGGCCGGCAGGATCATCCGTACGTCCACCTCCGTGAACGCCGTCCGCATCCCCAACTCCTCGAAGCGGGCCAGGTTCTCGGCGACCCGCGCGGGGAAGCCGTACTGGATCGCGAGGTGCCCCTGGGCGCCGAAGCCCTGCACGGGCACCCCCTCCGCCCGCAACCGTTTCGCCAGTTCGTAGTACGCCGTGGACTTCGCGTTGACGCCCTCCACGTTGTAGTCGTTCAGGAAGAGCGTGGCCTTGGGGTCGGCGGCGTGCGCCCAGCGGAACGCGTCGGCGATGTACGAGGGCCCCAGCTCACGCAGCCAGATCGAGTTCCGCAGGCTGCCGTCCTCCTCGAAGACCTCGTTCACCACGTCCCACTGCTGAATCCTCCCCTTGTACCGCTTCACCTCGGTCGTGATGTGGTCCCGGAGAATCCCGCGCAGCTCGGCCGGGCCGATGGACCCGTCCTCCACCCCGCTCGTCAGCCACCCCGGCAACTGGCTGTGCCACACCAGCGTGTGCCCCCGCACCACCTGCCCGTGCGCCCGCGCATGACGCACCAGTTCATCGGCCGCCTTCCAGTCGTAGACCCCTCGCCGCGGCTCCACCGACTCCCACTTCATGACGTTCTCGGCGGTCACCGAATTGAACTCCCGAGCGGTGGTTCCGCGGTACGTCGAGTCCTCCGCCAACGCCGTCATGTCGACGGCCGTACCGACGCGTAAACCGGCCCGGTCCGCCAGCGCCCTCAACGACGGGTCATGCGCCGCGGCGGGCCGCACAGCGCCCCCGATCACCAACAGCGTCCCGCTCAACAGCACGAGCGCGGGCATGCGGAAGCAATTCATGTACGGGTCCCTTCTCATCAGCGAATGCTGTGGCTCTCGTCAGCGAATGCGGTGACTCTCCAACGGCCCCAGATACGTCGGCGTCAACCCACCCGTGTCGATCACCAACCGCTGCAGCACCACCGTCGGATCGACCATCCAGAACGTCAGCCGATGCACACCGGGCCCGGCGATCCGGTGCCGGGTCGCCGTCACGTTGACGTTGTCCGAGGTGTTCCGCGCCCACTGCTTGTTCATGAGCCCGTCGTCGGCCCCGGTGACGGCGTTGATGTCGACGACCTTCACCTCATCGCCGTCGAACGACATCCCGTACCGCAGCCCACCCGTTGCGAGCGCCGGATTCCTCGGCGACACATACGCCCACACCGTCACCTCGGCACCCCCTTCCGGCACCGACAGCAGACTGACCTCGTACTCCAGCCGCGGACTCCCGGCCCCGCCCGGCGTCTGCCGAGCCGCGGTGACCGGCCACGGCATCACCCCGGCACCCGTACGCCCGATCCCCTCCACCCTCCGCCACCGCACCCGCCCGTCCCCCGACCCCACGGCCCGCAGGTGGTGCTCCGCGTCGATCGCCACATACCCTCCGGCCTCGACAAAGCCCTTCAACCCCCGGGTCACCTTCCCCGACGGCTTCTCCGCGACAGCCCGCACCGGCACCGAGGCCCCCGCCCCGCTCACCGTGAGCACACCCTCCGCCCCACCCCCCGGCACCCGCCCCCACTCCACCCGAACCCCCACCCGCACCTGCTCCTCGACCCGCCCCCGAGCCCGCTCCACCACCAGCCACGGCACCGACGACTCGATCCGGAAGTCGAAAGGCGTACGCCCCCGATTGAAGATCTCCACATACTGCTGAGGCCGCGTCTGATACGGGCTGAACACCGGAAGCACGGCCTCCACCGACCTCCCCGTCGCGCTCCCCGCCGCACCCCCCGGCCCGTCCTCCGCCGCATCCCCGGGCCACCACTGCCCCGCGTCCTCGGCCCCGTCCACGGCCACCCCCAACCCGGCCGCCTCCGGCACCTCGACCCTCCTCACCTTGGGAAAGATCTCGTCCGGCAGCGCCACGTTGTCCTTCTCCGGCTGCTGCCACCCGGCATTGGGGCCGTACCGCTCCACATCCCCGTACCCGATGTGCGGCTGGGTCTGGAAGCCCCGCCATTTGCCGCCCGCGACCTGGGAGTTGAAGCGTTCGGCGAGCGCGAAGTCCCGCGCGAGCCCCGCCTCCGCCTCCTCGGCGAACCGATTCGTCGCCGCCCGCCCCTGCGCGGCGTACAGCAGATTCTTGAACTCGGCCTCCCGCAGCCCGTACAGATTCGCCGTGGCCCCGACCGCGTACCCGACCAGTTCGAACCACGCGTCCCGCATCCGAGCCGGCAGCCGCCGCCCGATCCGCTCGGCCCGCCTCCCCAGCGCCCGCCACTCCTCGGTGACCCGCTCCAGCTCCCGGTGGCCGAAGTAGTAAGGGGTCTCCTGGTCGTCGTAGACGATCGCGCTCTCGTCCTTCGTCGGGTCCTTGGCCCCATCCACGGTGATCCGCCGGTTCAACAGCTCCGGCTTACGACGGGCCTGAAGCCGTCCGTACGCACTCAGCACCTCGGCGATCTCGTCGGCCACGCCCTCCCCGAAGTTCTGCCGGGCGAACCCCCGCTCCCACTCCCCCAGCTCCTCCAGGCCCCAACGCATGGGATTCCAGGCGAAGTTCAGAAAGAACTCGGTCGGCAGCTCGTTGCCCTTCAGATCACCGACGTTCGCCACCCACAGCCGGTGGTTCCCGTACGCGTCCGCCTCGTGGAGCTGCTCCCACAGATTGGCGAGGTTCGCCGTGTCGACCCACTTGTAGTTGCGCCCCACCCCCACGTAGTCGAAGTGGTAGTACAACCCGTAACCCCCAGGTCGTACGGGCTCCCCCGGGTCCGGATGCTTACGGATGTTCCCCCAGTTGTCATCCGTGAGGACGACGGTCACATCGTCCGGCACCCGAAGTCCGCGGTCCCAGTAGCGCTGGACCTCCTTGTACAGGGTCCACACCTGCGGTGTCTCCGATGCCGGCCGGCCCGTCACCTCCTCGATGATCTGCCGCTGGGTCGCGATGATCTCCTTCATCAGTTCGATGCCGTCACCGTCGGGGAGGCTCGTGTCGCCGTTGCCCCGCATACCGAGCGTGACCACGCCCTCGAAACCCTGATCCACCATGCGCTGGACACCGGCCCGCCAATACGCCTTGATGGCCTCCGCGTTGCGACGGTAGGACCACTCCCCGGTGCCGCCGTACGGGTCGTGCCCGGGCGACGCATGCCGGTTCCACTCCTCGATCCCCCGCATCATCGGCGCCTCATGAGACGTGCCCATGACAACCCCGTACTCGGAGGCCCGCCGATGGTTCTCCGGATCGTCCTCGGCGAAGGCCCGCCCCCACACCGCCGGCCAGACGTAGTTCCCCTTCAGCCGCAGCAACACCTCGAAGACCTTGGCCCAGAAGTCCGCGTTGAAGCCTCCGGGGTGCCCCGGCGCCTTCCCCGGCCCGAAGTACGCCGGCGCCCACGTCCCGAGCGCCGGGTTCTCGTCGTTGATGAAGATCCCCCGGTACTTCACGGCAGGCGTGCCCTGGCTGAAGCGACCCGGCCGTACGTACACCGCCGCCCGCCGCACCGGAGGCACGTCGTCCCACCAGTACCAGGGCGAGACCCCGAGCCCGTACGAGACGTCGTACACCCCGAAGACCGTCCCCCGGGGATCGCTCCCCGCGACGACGAACGCCCGCTCCACCCCCGCCATGGGCCGCTCGACCACGGTCTGCAACGAGGTCTCCCACTTCCCCCGCACCCCACCGACATCGAGTTTCCCGGCGGCGATCAGCCCGTCGATCAACGGACTCCGCCCGATGGTCCCCACCAGAACCACCTCCCGGGCCGCCGAACTCCCCGGCCGCACCCCGGTCACCCGCTCGATGTCGTCCCGCAGATCCCCCGCCACCCGTACGACTCCGGGATGATCCTCAGGACTGACGACCACAGGGGCACCCACCAGCGGAAACCCACCGGGCACGGGCGCGAACGAGAGATACGCCCCGGGGTCGGTCACCCGTAGTCCCCCTACGACCTCCCCGTCGCCCCCGTCCTCCCCGTACGCCGTCCCCGGCAGCATCGGCAGCGCCACCACCCCGGCCCCCGCCCCGAGAACGGCCCTACGGCTGACGCGTCCAGACATGCCTCACCCCTCGTCCCGAAGACCCCGAAGACATCCCGCATTTGCTCAGCGGCATGACAAATGGTGAAGGGAGTGACCGGCGGGGGGAATGGGTCGTAACCGTCGAATACTTTCGAAGCACGGCCCACCCGGAGCGCCGGGGACGGACAGCCGAACCCCTACGGGCACAGCGAAAGGGCCCGTACGACCGAAGTCGTACGGGCCCCTTCAGACCTGCCGGGTCAGCCCTCGCGGGCCAAGATCACTTGTTGATCTTGGTGACCTGGCCGGCGCCGACCGTGCGGCCACCCTCACGGATGGCGAACTTCAGGCCCTCTTCCATGGCGATGGGCTGGATGAGCTCCACCTTCATCTCGGTGTTGTCACCCGGCATGACCATCTCGGTGCCCTCGGGGAGGGTCACCACGCCGGTCACGTCCGTCGTACGGAAGTAGAACTGCGGACGGTAGTTGTTGAAGAACGGCGTGTGGCGGCCACCCTCGTCCTTGGAGAGGATGTAGGCCTGCGCCTCGAACTCGGTGTGCGGGGTGACCGAGCCCGGCTTGATGATGACCTGGCCGCGCTCGACGTCCTCGCGCTTGATGCCACGGAGCAGCAGACCGACGTTCTCACCGGCCTGGCCCTCATCGAGCAGCTTGCGGAACATCTCGATGCCGGTGACCGTGGTGGTGGTCTTCTCGGTCTTGATACCGATGATGTCGACGGTCTCGTTGACCTTGAGGACACCACGCTCGATACGACCGGTGACGACGGTGCCACGACCGGTGATCGTGAAGACGTCCTCGATCGGCATCAGGAACGGCTTGTCGACGTCACGCTCGGGCTGCGGGATCGCCTCGTCGACGGCGGACATCAGGTCCAGGACCGACTGGCCCCACTCCTTGTCGCCCTCAAGCGCCTTGAGCGCGGAGACCTTGACGACCGGAACGTCGTCGCCCGGGAACTCGTACTCGGAGAGCAGCTCACGAACCTCAAGCTCGACGAGCTCCAGGATCTCCTCGTCGTCCACCATGTCGGCCTTGTTCAGGGCGACGACGATGTACGGAACGCCGACCTGGCGGGCCAGGAGCACGTGCTCCTTGGTCTGCGGCATCGGGCCGTCGGTGGCGGCGACCACGAGGATGGCGCCGTCCATCTGAGCGGCACCGGTGATCATGTTCTTGATGTAGTCCGCGTGACCGGGGCAGTCGACGTGGGCGTAGTGACGGGTCTCCGTCTGGTACTCGACGTGCGCGATGGAGATGGTGATACCGCGCTGGCGCTCCTCGGGAGCCTTGTCGATCTGGTCGAACGCCGAGGCCTCGTTCAGGTCCGGGAACGCGTCGTGCAGCACCTTGGTAATGGCGGCCGTGAGGGTCGTCTTACCGTGGTCGATGTGACCGATGGTGCCGATGTTGACGTGCGGCTTAGTCCGCTCGAACTTCGCCTTCGCCACTGGGGTCCTCCTGTGGAGTGGTTCTGAACGCCTTGCTTCATCGGCGCCAGGTGATCTTTGCTGGAAAGCCCGGGCCCCGGGGCAAACACCCGCGTTTGCGGGGGTTTGCCCCTCAAGGCTCCGGAGTCAAGCCTAAAGCGTGTGAACGCAGCGCGTGGAACGCGGTGGTTACTCGCCCTTGGCCTTCGCGATGATCTCCTCGGCGACGTTCCGCGGAACCTCGGCGTAGGAGTCGAACTGCATGGAGTAGCTGGCCCGGCCGGACGTCTTGCTGCGCAGGTCGCCGACGTAACCGAACATCTCCGAGAGGGGCACGAGGCCCTTCACGACGCGGGCACCGGCCCGCTCCTCCATGGCCTGGATCTGGCCACGGCGGGAGTTGATGTCGCCGATGACCTCACCCATGTAGTCCTCGGGCGTGGTGACCTCGACGGCCATCATCGGCTCAAGGAGCACGGGGGACGCCTTGCGCGCGGCCTCCTTGAAGGCCTGCGAACCGGCGATCTTGAAGGCCAGCTCGGAGGAGTCGACCTCGTGGTAGGCACCGTCGTGCAGCGTCACACGGACACCGGTCATCTCGTAACCGGCGAGGATGCCGAACTGCATGGCCTCCTGCGCACCCGCGTCCACCGAAGGGATGTACTCCTTGGGGATGCGGCCACCGGTCACCTTGTTGATGAACTCGTACGACGCGTCGCCGCCCTCGATCGGCTCGATGCCGATCTGGACCTTGGCGAACTGACCCGTACCACCGGTCTGCTTCTTGTGCGTGTAGTCGACGCGCTCGACGGCCTTGCGGATCGTCTCGCGGTACGCGACCTGCGGCTTGCCGACGTTGGCCTCGACCTTGAACTCACGGCGCATACGGTCGACCAGCACCTCAAGGTGCAGCTCGCCCATACCACCGATGATGGTCTGGCCGGTCTCCTCGTCCGAGTGGACCTGGAAGGAGGGGTCCTCCTCCGCGAGACGCTGGATGGCGACACCCAGCTTCTCCTGGTCGCCCTTGGACTTGGGCTCGATGGCGACCTGGATGACCGGCGCCGGGAAGTCCATGGACTCCAGGATCACCGGCTGCTTGTCGTCGCACA
Source organism: Streptomyces sp. NPDC002643 (assembly GCF_053592555.1). NCBI lineage: Bacteria > Bacillati > Actinomycetota > Actinomycetes > Kitasatosporales > Streptomycetaceae > Streptomyces > Streptomyces sp. NPDC002643. Next base: position 241,943 of record NZ_JBSFVY010000014.1, on the reverse strand, counting down.
GCGTCTCACCGGTCGTGGTCTGCTTCAGACCCATCACGGCGATGATGTCGCCGGCGCCCACCGAGTCGATCTCCTCACGCTTGTTCGCGTGCATGCGGTAGATCTTGCCGATGCGCTCCTTCTTGCCCTTGACGGAGTTCAGCACCGAGGTGCCGGACTCCAGGCGGCCCGAGTAGACCCGGACGAAGGTGAGCTTGCCGAGGTGCGGGTCGCTCATGATCTTGAACGCCAGCGCGGACAGCGGCTCGTCGTCGGACGGCTTGCGCTTGACGACCTCCTCCGGGTCCTTCACGTCGTGGCCCTCGATGGCCTCGACGTCCAGGGGGGAGGGGAGGTAGCGCACGACCGCGTCGAGCAGGGGCTGAACGCCCTTGTTCTTGAACGCGGTGCCACAGAACACCGGGGTGACCGTGACGTCCTTGGACTTGCCGGACGCGATGGTGATACGACGGATCGCGGCGTACAGCTGCTCCTCGGTGGGCTCGACGCCCTCCAGGTACAGCTCCATGATCTCTTCGTCGTTCTCGGCCACGGACTCCAGCAGCTTGCCGCGGTACTCCTCGGCAGCCTCGGCGTGGGTGTCCGGGATGTCGACGACGTCGTACATCTCGCCCTTGGTGGCCTCGGCGGACCAGACGAGCGCCTTCATGCGGACCAGGTCCACGACGCCCTTGAAGTCGGCCTCGGCACCGATCGGGAGCTGCATGACGATCGGCTGCGCGCCCAGGCGGTCCGAGATCATGTCCACACAGCGGTGGAACTCGGCGCCCGTGCGGTCGAGCTTGTTGACGAAGCAGATACGCGGAACGCCGTAGCGGTCCGCCTGACGCCACACCGTCTCGGACTGCGGCTCGACACCGGCGACGCCGTCGAACACCGTCACGGCACCGTCGAGCACGCGCAGCGAACGCTCCACCTCTACGGTGAAGTCGACGTGGCCCGGGGTGTCGATGATGTTGATGGTGTGGTCGACGTCCTCCAGCGGCCAGTGACAGGTGGTGGCAGCAGAGGTGATCGTGATGCCACGCTCCTGCTCCTGCTCCATCCAGTCCATGGTGGCAGCGCCGTCGTGGACCTCACCGATCTTGTAGGACACACCGGTGTAGAACAGAATCCGCTCGGTGGTGGTCGTCTTGCCCGCGTCGATGTGGGCCATGATCCCGATGTTGCGGACCTTGGCCAGGTCAAGTGAAGTGGTAGCCATAAGGCTTCAGTCTTCTCTCGGTCTCGATGGGGTCTGCGACTACCAGCGGTAGTGCGCGAAGGCCTTGTTGGACTCGGCCATCTTGTGGGTGTCCTCGCGCTTCTTCACAGCGGCACCGAGGCCGTTGGAGGCGTCGAGAAGCTCGTTGAGCAGACGCTCGGTCATGGTCTTCTCGCGACGGGCGCGGGAGTAACCGACCAGCCAGCGCAGCGCGAGCGTGTTGGCACGACCGGGCTTGACCTCGATCGGAACCTGGTACGTCGCACCACCGACACGGCGGGACTTGACCTCAAGGGTCGGCTTGATGTTCTCCAGAGCGCGCTTCAGCGTGATGATCGGGTCGTTGCCCGTCTTCTCGCGAAGGCCCTCCATGGCGCCGTAGACGATGCGCTCGGCGGTGGAGCGCTTGCCGTTCAGCAGCACCTTGTTGATGAGCGACGTGACAAGAGGAGAACCGTAGACCGGGTCGATGATGACCGGGCGCTTCGGGGCGGGGCCCTTACGAGGCATTCTTACTTCTCCTTCTTGGCGCCGTAGCGGCTGCGGGCCTGCTTGCGGTTCTTGACACCCTGGGTGTCGAGCGAACCGCGGATGATCTTGTAGCGAACACCCGGCAGGTCCTTCACACGGCCACCGCGCACGAGCACGATGGAGTGCTCCTGCAGGTTGTGACCCTCACCCGGAATGTAAGCGGTGACCTCGATGCCGCTGGTCAGACGCACACGCGCGACCTTACGCAGGGCCGAGTTCGGCTTCTTCGGGGTGGTCGTGAACACACGCGTGCAGACGCCACGACGCTGAGGGGAACCCTCAAGTGCGGGCGTCTTGTTCTTCTCGACCTTGTCCTGCCGGCCCTTGCGGACCAGCTGCTGGATCGTAGGCACTACTTCTCCGGTTTCTGTGTGCCGAATTGGTACAGCTAACCTGGAACTTCACCGACCCACGCGGTCGGGTGTGTCGAACCCGGCGGAGCCCCTCCGGGGAGGGAAGGCACGGATCGCGGTGGCCGTTGACTGGCTCCGTCCTGTGCGGTGTAAAGGCACGCACGGGAGCCAGGGCACACCCCAGGCACAAGGTCTGAGCGTACCTATCGCATTCGCTACGGTCAAAACAAATGGGCGGCGACAGGTTTAGGGGACCGGGGCGCCTGCTCGCCGTGGGTTCAGCGGGGGTGTACGGCGCGTGCGGCCCACGCGGGGATCGACAGGCCGGCGCTCGTCATCCGCTGCTCGACGACACCCCGGCGATCATCATGATCATCAGGAAGAAGGCCCAGCCCGCCACCGACAGCCACCCCAGAATGAGGCCGGCCAGGGCGAAGCCCTCACCGCCCTCCCCCGTGCGCTTGATCTCGGCCTTCGCCGTGTGGCCCAGGATGACGGCCGGGATGCCCGTGAGCCCCATCGTCATGGTCGTCAGCACCCCGCAGACCATCGCCCCCACGGCCTTGCCGTTGGTGGCCGGAGGGGGGATCGGGGCCGGCATGAAGGTACGCGGCACCATGGGCGCCATCGGGCCCATGACGGTCGGCTGCATCGCCGAGGGCCCCTGGGGCAGATCGGCGACGAGGAGAGCCAACTCCCCCACCGTACGGGCCTTGTAGGCCCTCTCTACGCGCCTCTCGTACTCGTCCTGCTGGAGGCGGCCCTCACCGAAACCGGCCCGCAGGACATCCACGGCACGCTCACGATCGGCATGGGCGGCGAGCAGGGACGGGCTGCTGCCCTGCGCCTGCCAAGGCATCGGCTGCCACGACGGGTTCGACACAAGAACACTCCCCCGGACTGGTTGAGCCTCCATCATCCTCCAACGCACGACCCACGGCATCGGTTCCCATGCCCCTGTTGTGTCTCGTTTCCGCCACACAACGGCACGGACGACACGCCGAAGGGCGGCCACCCCGTGCGAAACGGAGTGGCCGCCCTTCAGCGGACGTACGCCCTACTGGCTGCAGGAACCCTTACTGGTTGTACGGACCGTAGTCGTAGTCCTCCAGCGGGACGGCCTGGCCGGAGCCGGTGCCGAACGGGGAGTAGTCGATGTCGTCGTAGCCGACGGCCGAGTACATCGCGGCCTTGGCCTCCTCGGTCGGCTCCACCCGGATGTTGCGGTAGCGGGACAGACCCGTACCGGCCGGGATGAGCTTACCGATGATGACGTTCTCCTTGAGGCCGATGAGCGAGTCGGACTTGGCGTTGATCGCCGCGTCCGTGAGGACTCGCGTCGTCTCCTGGAAGGACGCCGCCGACAGCCAGGACTCCGTGGCCAGCGAGGCCTTGGTGATACCCATGAGCTGCGGACGACCGGAGGCCGGGTGACCGCCCTCCTGGACCACACGACGGTTCTCGGTCTCGAACTTCGACCGCTCGACCAGCTCACCGGGCAGCAGCTCGGCGTCACCGGACTCGATGATCGTCACACGGCGCAGCATCTGCCGGATGATGATCTCGATGTGCTTGTCGTGGATCGACACACCCTGCGAGTTGTACACCTTCTGGACCTCGCCGACCAGGTGGACCTGGACGGCACGCTGACCCAGGATGCGCAGCACGTCGTGCGGGTTGGTGGCACCCACGGTGAGCTTCTGGCCCACCTCGACGTGCTCGCCCTCGCTGACCATCAGACGGGCACGCTTGGAGATGGGGTAGGCCATCTCGTCGCTGCCGTCGTCCGGGGTGACGACGATCTTCTTGGTCTTCTCGGTCTCCTCGATCCGCACGCGGCCGGAGGCCTCGGAGATCGGGGCGACACCCTTCGGGGTACGGGCCTCGAAGAGCTCGACGACACGCGGCAGACCCTGGGTGATGTCGTCACCGGCCACACCACCGGTGTGGAAGGTACGCATCGTCAGCTGGGTGCCGGGCTCACCGATGGACTGGGCGGCGATGATGCCGACCGCCTCACCGATGTCGACCAGCTTGCCGGTGGCCAGCGAGCGGCCGTAGCACATGGCGCAGGTGCCGACGGCGGACTCGCAGGTCAGGACCGAGCGGGTCTTGACCTCGGCGACGCCCTGGAGGATCAGCTCGTCGATGAGCACATCGCCCAGGTCGGTGCCGGCCGGGGCCAGCACCTTGCCGTCGACGACGATGTCCTCGGCGAGGCAGCGCGCGTACACGGACGTCTCGACGTTCTCCGCCTTGTGCAGCACGCCGTCGACGAGTTCCGCGATGTGGAGCTTGAGGCCGCGGTCGGTGCCGCAGTCCTCCTCGCGGATGATGACGTCCTGCGAGACGTCCACCAGACGACGGGTGAGGTAACCCGAGTCGGCGGTACGCAGGGCGGTGTCGGCGAGACCCTTACGGGCACCGTGCGTGGAGATGAAGTACTCCAGAACGGACAGACCCTCACGGAAGGACGCCTTGATGGGACGCGGGATCGTCTCGTTCTTGGCGTTCGACACAAGACCACGCATACCGGCGATCTGACGCATCTGCATCATGTTGCCTCGTGCACCCGAGTTCACCATCATGAAGATCGGGTTGGTCTTCGGGAAGTTGTCGTTCATCGCCTCGGCGACCTCGTTGGTCGCCTTGGTCCAGATCGCGATGAGCTCCTGCGTGCGCTCGTCCTTGGTGATCAGACCGCGCTCGTACTGCTTCTGGACCTTCTCGTCCTGCGCCTCGTAGCCCTTGACGATCTCCCTCTTCGCCTCGGGGACGACGACGTCGGAGATGGCCACGGTGACACCGGAACGGGTCGCCCAGAAGAAGCCGGACGCCTTCAGGTTGTCGAGCGTCGCCGCCACGATGACCTTGGGGTAGCGCTCGGCGAGGTCGTTGACGATCTCGGAGAGCTGCTTCTTGCCGACCTCGTAGTCGACGAACGGGTAGTCCTCGGGCAGCAGCTCGTTGAAGAGCGCGCGGCCCAGCGTGGTCTTCAGGGTGAAGGTGTCACCCTGCTGCCACTCGGGCTCACCCTCCTCACGTGCCGGCGGGGTCCAGCCGCGCGGCGGGATGGTGCCCACCGGGAAGCGGATGTCCACGCGCGACTGCAGCGACAGCTCACCGGCGTCGAACGCCATGATCGCCTCGGCCACGGAGGAGAAGGAGCGGTCCTCGCCCTTCACGTCCCGCATCTCGCCGTCGGTGGTGAGGAAGAACAGACCGAGGACCATGTCCTGGGTCGGCATCGTCACCGGACGGCCGTCGGCCGGCTTGAGGATGTTGTTCGAGGACAGCATCAGGATGCGGGCCTCGGCCTGCGCCTCCGCGGACAGCGGCAGGTGCACGGCCATCTGGTCACCGTCGAAGTCCGCGTTGAACGCGGTGCAGACGAGCGGGTGGATCTGGATGGCCTTGCCCTCGACCAGCTGCGGCTCGAAGGCCTGGATGCCGAGGCGGTGCAGGGTGGGAGCACGGTTCAGCAGCACCGGGTGCTCGGCGATGACCTCTTCGAGGACGTCGTACACGACGGTGCGGCCGCGCTCGACCATGCGCTTGGCGCTCTTGATGTTCTGCGCGTGGTTGAGGTCCACGAGCCGCTTCATCACGAACGGCTTGAACAGCTCCAGCGCCATCGCCTTCGGCAGACCGCACTGGTGCAGCTTCAGCTGCGGACCGACGACGATCACGGAACGCGCGGAGTAGTCCACACGCTTGCCGAGCAGGTTCTGACGGAATCGGCCCTGCTTGCCCTTCAGCATGTCGCTGAGGGACTTCAGCGGGCGGTTACCGGGACCGGTGACCGGACGGCCGCGACGACCGTTGTCGAACAGGGCGTCGACGGCCTCCTGGAGCATGCGCTTCTCGTTGTTCACGATGATCTCGGGCGCGCCGAGGTCGAGAAGCCGCTTCAGTCGGTTGTTCCGGTTGATCACACGGCGGTACAGGTCGTTCAGGTCGGAGGTCGCGAAGCGGCCACCGTCCAGCTGCACCATCGGGCGGAGGTCCGGCGGGATGACCGGCACGCAGTCCAGCACCATGCCCTTGGGGCTGTTGCTGGTCTGCAGGAACGCGGAGACAACCTTGAGGCGCTTGAGCGCACGGGTCTTCTTCTGGCCCTTGCCGGTGCGGATGATCTCGCGGAGGCGCTCGGCCTCCTCGTCCAGGTCGAAGGACTCCAGGCGCTTCTGCAGCGCCGCGGCACCCATCGAACCGTCGAAGTACGTGCCGAAGCGGTCACGCAGCTCGCGGTAGAGGAGCTCGTCGCCCTCCAGGTCCTGGACCTTGAGGTTCTTGAACCGGGTCCACACCTCGTCGAGACGGTCGATCTCGCGCTGCGAACGGTCGCGCAGCTGCTTCATCTCACGCTCGGCGCCCTCGCGCACCTTGCGGCGCACATCGGCCTTGGCGCCCTCGGCCTCCAGCTCGGCCAGGTCGGTCTCAAGCTTCTTGGCGCGGGCCTCAAGGTCGGCGTCCCGGCGGTTCTCGATCTGCTGCCGCTCGACGGAGACATGCGCCTCCAGGGAGGGCAGGTCGCGCGTACGGCGCTCCTCGTCGACGTACGTGATCATGTACGCCGCGAAGTAGATGACCTTCTCCAGGTCCTTCGGGGCGAGGTCGAGGAGGTAGCCCAGCCGCGACGGAACGCCCTTGAAGTACCAGATGTGGGTGACGGGAGCGGCCAGCTCGATGTGGCCCATCCGCTCACGGCGCACCTTGGCGCGAGTGACCTCGACACCACAGCGCTCACAGATGATGCCCTTGAAGCGGACACGCTTGTACTTGCCGCAGTAGCACTCCCAGTCCCGGGTCGGACCGAAGATCTTCTCGCAGAAGAGTCCGTCCTTTTCGGGCTTCAGGGTGCGGTAGTTGATCGTCTCGGGCTTCTTGACCTCGCCGTGGCTCCACTGCCGGATGTCGTCCGCGGTGGCCAGGCCGATCCGGAGCTCGTCGAAGAAGTTGACGTCGAGCACTATGCGTCAATCCCTCTCAGGGTTGTAAGTCTTTGGTCTGATACGGGGGTCCTGGGGCCGGAGACCTTCGAAGTGAAGGTCTCCGGACTCCCGTCAGACCTCTTCGACGCTGCTCGGCTCACGCCGGGACAGGTCGATGCCGAGCTCCTCCGCAGCGCGGAAGACGTCCTCGTCGGTGTCACGCATCTCGATGGACATACCGTCGCTGGACAGCACCTCCACGTTCAGGCAGAGCGACTGCATCTCCTTGATGAGCACCTTGAAGGACTCGGGGATGCCGGGCTCGGGGATGTTCTCGCCCTTGACGATGGCCTCGTAGACCTTCACGCGGCCGGTGACGTCGTCGGACTTGATGGTCAGCAGCTCCTGGAGGGCGTACGCGGCGCCGTAAGCCTCCAGCGCCCACACCTCCATCTCACCGAAGCGCTGGCCACCGAACTGAGCCTTACCACCCAGCGGCTGCTGGGTGATCATCGAGTACGGGCCGGTCGAGCGGGCGTGCAGCTTGTCGTCGACCAGGTGGTGCAGCTTGAGGATGTACATGTAGCCGACGGAGATCGGGTCCGGGAAAGGCTCACCCGAACGGCCGTCGAACAGCCGCGCCTTACCGGTCGGGAGCACCATGCGCTCGCCGTCGCGGTTGGGGATGGTGTGCTGGAGCAGACCCGCGAGCTCGTCCTCACGCGCACCGTCGAAGACGGGGGTGGCGACGTTGGTGCCCGGGGCGACCTGGTCGGCCTCGATGGCCTGCAGGCGCTGCGCCCACTCCTCGCCGAGCCCGGAGACGTCCCAGCCGCGGCTGGCGAGCCAGCCGAGGTGGATCTCCAGGACCTGTCCCGGGTTCATTCGGGACGGCACACCGAGGGGGTTGAGGATGATGTCGACCGGGGTGCCGTCCTCCAGGAACGGCATGTCCTCGATCGGCAGGATCTTGGAGATGACGCCCTTGTTGCCGTGCCGGCCGGCGAGCTTGTCACCGTCGGTGATCTTGCGCTTCTGCGCCACGTACACGCGCACCAGCTGGTTGACACCGGGGGGAAGCTCGTCGCCCTCCTCGCGGTCGAAGACGCGGACGCCGATGACCTTGCCGGTCTCGCCGTGCGGCACCTTCAGCGAGGTGTCACGGACCTCACGGGCCTTCTCACCGAAGATCGCGCGGAGCAGGCGCTCCTCGGGGGTCAGCTCGGTCTCACCCTTCGGGGTGACCTTGCCGACGAGGATGTCACCGGCGATGACCTCGGCACCGATCCGGATGATGCCGCGCTCGTCGAGGTCGGCGAGGACCTCCTCGGAGACGTTCGGGATGTCCCGGGTGATCTCCTCGGGGCCGAGCTTGGTGTCACGGGCGTCGACCTCGTGCTCCTCAATGTGGATCGAGGAGAGGACGTCGTCCTGCACGAGGCGCTGCGACAGGATGATCGCGTCCTCGTAGTTGTGACCCTCCCACGGCATGAACGCGACCAGCAGGTTCTTGCCGAGCGCCATCTCGCCGTTCTGGGTGGCCGGACCGTCGGCGAGGACCTGGCCCTCGATGATCCGGTCGCCCTCGTTGACGATGACCTTCTGGTTGACCGAGGTGCCCTGGTTGGAGCGGGCGAACTTGGCCAGCCGGTACGTGATGTACGTGCCGTCGTCGTTGGCGGTGGTGATGTAGTCCGCGGAGACCTCCTGGACCACACCCGCCTTCTCGGCCTTGACCACGTCGCCGGCGTCGACGGCGGAGCGGTACTCCATGCCGGTGCCGACGAGCGGGGACTCGGACTTAATCAGCGGCACGGCCTGACGCATCATGTTCGCGCCCATGAGGGCACGGTTGGCGTCGTCGTGCTCAAGGAACGGGATCATGGCGGTCGCGACCGACACCATCTGGCGCGGCGAGACGTCCATGTAGTCGACGTCTTCGCCGCCGACGTAGTCGACCTCGCCGCCACGGCGGCGGACGAGCACGCGGCTCTCCTCGAAGCGGAGGTCGCTCGTCAGCGGCGCGTTGGCCTGCGCGATGACGAAGCGGTCCTCTTCGTCGGCGGTCAGGTAGTCGACCTCGTCGGTGACCTGGCCGTCGTTCACCTTGCGGTACGGGGTCTCGACGAAACCGAACGCGTTGACCCGGCCGTAGGAGGCGAGCGAGCCGATCAGACCGATGTTCGGGCCTTCGGGCGTCTCGATCGGGCACATACGGCCGTAGTGCGACGGGTGCACGTCACGGACCTCGAAGCCGGCCCGCTCACGGGAGAGACCACCCGGACCAAGGGCCGACAGACGGCGCTTGTGGGTGAGACCCGACAGCGGGTTGTTCTGGTCCATGAACTGCGACAGCTGGCTGGTGCCGAAGAACTCCTTGATGGAGGCGACGACCGGCCGGATGTTGATCAGGGTCTGCGGCGTGATCGCCTCGACGTCCTGGGTCGTCATGCGCTCACGGACGACTCGCTCCATACGCGCCAGACCCGTACGGACCTGGTTCTGGATGAGTTCGCCGACGCTGCGCAGACGACGGTTGCCGAAGTGGTCGATGTCGTCGGTCTCGACGACGATCGTGCCGCCGCTGTCGCCGACCGTCTCGGTCTCGCCGGCGTGCAGCTTCACCAGGTACTTGATCGTCGAGATGACGTCCTCGACGGTCAGGACGCCCGCGTCGAGCGGAGCCTCCGCACCCAACTTCTTGTTGACCTTGTAGCGGCCGACCTTGGCGAGGTCGTAGCGCTTGGGGTTGAAGTACAGGTTTTCAAGGAGCGTCTGCGCGGCCTCACGCGTGGGGGGCTCGCCCGGACGCAGCTTGCGGTAGATGTCGAGCAGCGCGTCGTCCTGGCCCTGGGTGTGGTCCTTCTCCAGGGTGGCGCGCATGGACTCGTACTCGCCGAACTCCTCCAGGATCTGCTCGGTGGTCCAACCGAGGGCCTTGAGGAGGACGGTCACGGACTGCTTGCGCTTGCGGTCGATACGGACACCGACCATGTCACGCTTGTCGATCTCCATCTCCAGCCAGGCACCCCGGGACGGGATGATCTTGGCGGAGAAGATGTCCTTGTCGGACGTCTTGTCGATGGAGCTGTCGAAGTAGACACCGGGCGAACGGACCAGCTGCGACACCACGACACGCTCGGTGCCGTTGATGACGAACGTGCCCTTGTTCGTCATGAGCGGGAAGTCGCCCATGAAGACCGTCTGGGACTTGATCTCACCGGTCTCGTTGTTGGTGAACTCCGCCGTCACGAAGAGCGGGGCGGCGTAGGTGAAGTCGCGCTCCTTGCACTCGTCGATCGAGTTCTTCGGCGGCTCGAAGCGGTGGTCGCGGAACGTCAGGGACATCGACCCGGAGAAGTCCTCGATCGGGGAGATCTCCTCGAAGATCTCCTCCAGACCGGACTTGGTGGGGACGTCCTGTCCGTTCTCCAGAGCCTCCTCGACCCGACTCTGCCAGGCGGTGTTGCCGAGCAGCCAGTCGAAGCTCTCGGTCTGCAGCGCGAGCAGGTTGGGAACCTCGAGAGGCTCCTTGATCTTTGCAAAAGAGATGCGCAGCGGGGCGGTGCTGGCGCCGTTGTTCGTATTCGCGGTCGAGGCGTTGCGCGAGGCGGCCAAGAGGGGGTCCTTCCGAGGGCTCGGACTCACTACGCGCGTACCGGCCCCCTCGACCGGGCGCGGAGATGGAAAGCCCCAGGTCGGGGACGTCCAATCGTCGGTGCTCGAGCGAGGGCATGCCCCTGGTGACGGGCAGGAGGCAGCTAACAGGCAGCGCAAAGGGTCAGTGTAGCCACTTGGCACACTGATGTCCAGTGCGGGTTTTCGGAGCCTCGGAAACCCTCGTTGTTCCTCAACTGCTGCGGCAAGCCACGCCCTCGATGCACATCGATACTGCCCTCTTCGTCGCCGATCCATGCCTCGGATGCGGATCGTTGTGACGACGCGTCCTGAGAATTGCGCGCTGCGTGCGGTTCGTCAAGGCCCCCCATGCCCGATCCAGGTGCTGCGATCGTCACTCGCGGCCGGTCACCGGGGGTGCTCGGAGGCACGACGAAGATCACCATACTCGTCGCCACCGACAGTGCAAGGCAGCCGTCACTCGATGTCCCGGAACACCGAAAGGCGACCACCCACATGGGTGATCGCCCTTCAGTACGTCCGCGTTACAGCCCCTTGCTCAAAGGCTCGAAACGGTGCGGCGAAGTCACGCGACCCGGAGGCCACGCGGCCGGAGTCCGTACGGACCCGGAAAGGTCTTACTTGACCTCGACGGAGGCACCGGCGCCCTTGAGGGACTCGGCGGCCTTCTCGGCGGCCTCCTTGTTGACCTTCTCCAGAACCGGCTTCGGCGCACCGTCGACCAGGTCCTTGGCCTCCTTCAGGCCGAGGGAGGTCAGCTCACGCACGACCTTGATGACCTGGATCTTCTTGTCGCCGGCGCCGGTGAGGACGACGTCGAACTCGTCCTTCTCCTCGACGGCCTCGGCACCACCGGCGGCACCGCCGGCGGCCGGGGCGGCGACGACGGCCGCGGCAGCGGCGGTGACGTCGAACTTCTCCTCGAACGCCTTCACGAACTCGGAGAGCTGGATCAGGGTCATGTTCTCGAACTCGGCGAGCAGTTCGTCCTGGGTGAGAGCCACGATGGCTTTCCTTCCACTAAATCGGCTGGTGCCGGATGTACATGTCTGGCGGGCGTGCGCCTTGCGGCGTTACTGCGTAGACGTTCGGCCCGCTACGACCACTGCCTCGGGGCTCAGCGCCTCAGGCGGCGGTCATTTCGCGAGCCGAGTTACTCGGCACCGCCCTGCTCGTCCTGCTTGGCGCGAAGCGCGTCCACGGTGCGGACGAGCTTCGACGGGAGCGCCTGGAAGACCTGAGCAGCCTGGGTCTGCTTGCCCTTCAGGGCGCCCGCCAGCTTGGCGAGCAGAACCTCGCGGGACTCAAGGTCCGCGAGCTTCTTGATCTCGTCGGCGGACAGCGCCTTGCCGTCAAGGACACCGCCCTTGATGACGAGGTTCGGGTTGTCCTTGGCGAAGTCACGAAGACCCTTCGCCGACTCCACCGGGTCACCGGTGACGAAGGCGACCGCCGTCGGACCGTTGAACAGGTCGTCGAGCGTCGTGATCCCGGCCTCGTTGGCCGCAATCTTGGTCAGCGTGTTCTTCACCACGGCGTACTGGGCGTTCTCACCGAGCGAACGACGCAGCGTCTTGAGCTGCGCCACGGTGAGACCCCGGTACTCGGTCAGCACGGCGGCGCTTGAGCTACGGAACTGCTCCGTGAGCTCGGCCACCGCGGCAGCCTTGTCGGGCCTTGCCATAGAGCGTCGGCCTCCTTCCGGGTGATGGGACCGCTCGGAAGGGGCTGGAGCAAAAACGAAACGCCCCGGCGCAGGCGCACGGGGCGTGACTCAACCGAACAGATCCCGCCTTCGAGCGGAACTCATCCAGGAGCAACTTCCACAGTCACCTGCGCGGGTCGTCCGCAGTTCAGCGGTTCCTTCGGCCGCCGCGCCCTCGGGATGAGCACACGGCAACGACCAGCGGTCTTTGGCTTCTCCGGAAGAGTACGGGACCGCGTCCCCGTCAAGCAAATCCGCTCCGCGGGCCGGTGGCGGGGACCGAGCGGCCGCGGCTCAGACGTCGGAGCCCTGCGGCTCAGACGTCTGAGCCGGAATCCAGCCCGGTCGTGTCCACCTCGCCGAACGTGCTGTCGTCGAAGGCGCTCTCGTCGCCGGAGTCGCCGCCCAGGTCCTTCAGCATCTCGAAGAGGTCGAAGGTCTCGGCGGCCGGCGGCACCTCGACCTCGGCCTCGGCGCCGAAGTCGGAGAGCTTCATGCTCATGTCGACGTCGCCCTGGGGGGTTTCCATCGCGACGTCCATCCGGACCGGCAGGTCGTCCTCGTTGACCCAGACCTCGGTGTCGTAGCCCTCGATGCCGGACTTCTCGATGTTCTCAAGGAGTTGCTCGCGCTCCTTGGGCTTCAGGAAGTCCGGTCCGTCGTTGCTCTCCATCATCTCCTTGACGGTGAGCCTGCCCTTGTAGTGCTGGGTCTCCACGCCGTCGATCTTCTCGCTGCCGACGTGCTTGAGGTTGGGCGATTCCAGGAGCAGGGCGAGCTGTTCCACCGGGTTCTGGTTCATGTTCTCCAGGCCCGAGGTCATGGCCCTGGTGGCCTCCTCGCTCCCGGAGGCCTCGGCGGCGGCCGCGAGGTCCATCTTCATCCAGCGCTTGCCGTCCATGTCCTTGGCGGCGGCTGCCCCCATGTCCATGTACATGACGTTGTCGCGCCAGATCATCCGGATCTGCTCCGGCGCGTCCGGCTCGGTGGCGAGCATGGAGCCCTTCATCGTCAGGTCCATGACCGTCGGGTCCCAGCCCATGACCCCGGTCATCGTCATGTCGCCGCCGCCGGCGCTGTCGAGAGCCCCCGGTATCGACATGGTCATCTCGACCTTGGCGGACTTGGCCTCGGCGGTCTTCTCGTACGCCACGGTCAGGACCTCGGTGGCGCTCCGGGCGATCCCGGAGGCACCGCCCTTCTTCTCGGTGTCCGTCCCGGCGCTGCAGCCGACGGCCCCACCGACGATCACCAGGGCCGCGACCCCGGCGAGCTTCTTCCCACGCCGTGTGTGTACGGAAATCCCCATCGTTTCCCCCCGGAGAACGCAAAGAACATTGTGTCGAATACAAGGAAGTGGGCCGAGCGTAGCCCACGCCTCGCTCCGGTTGCCCCGATTTCCCGGACGGCCCCTGCGGCAGGCCGGAAACGGGCGCGGGCCCCACAACCCCCCGGAAAAGGGGTGTGGGGCCCGTGAACCCGATGGGTGAGCCTTCAGGCTCAGACCGCGGCCGGGTCCTCCTCGACAAGGAGGTTGCGGGTGCGGTTGGGGTCGAGCTGGATGCCGGGGCCCATCGTGGTGCTGATGGCGGCCTTCTTGATGTAGCGGCCCTTGGCGGCGGACGGCTTGAGACGGGTGATCTCCTCAAGCGCGGCCGCGTAGTTCTCCACCAGCTTGGTGTCGTCGAACGACGTCTTGCCGATGATGAAGTGCAGATTCGAGTGCTTGTCGACGCGGAACTCGATCTTGCCACCCTTGATCTCGGTGACAGCCTTGGTGACATCCGGGGTCACGGTGCCGGTCTTGGGGTTCGGCATCAGACCACGGGGACCGAGGACACGGCCGAGACGACCGACCTTGCCCATGAGGTCCGGGGTGGCGACGACGGCGTCGAAGTCCAGACGGCCCTTCGACACCTCGTCGATGAGCTCGTCGGAGCCGACGATGTCGGCGCCCGCGGCGAGTGCGGCCTCGGCACGGTCACCGGTCGCGAAGACCAGGACCCGGGCGGTCTTACCGGTGCCGTGCGGGAGGTTCACGGTGCCACGGACCATCTGGTCGGCCTTGCGAGGGTCGACACCCAGACGGAAGGCGACCTCGACGGTGCCGTCGAACTTGGTCGTGGAGGTCTCCTTGGCGAGACGGACGGCCTCGAGCGGGGCGTACAGCTTCTCCCGGTCGATCTTGGCGTCCGCAGCGCGGAGAGCCTTGCTGCGCTTGCTCACAACTGCTCCTGTGTGTTCTGAAAGGAGTCGTGGTACGGGCCGAGCAGGCCCTGCCACGTGCGACTGCCATACGGCCGCCGCAGGGGTTCTACGAAGGTTGAGGTCAGCCCTCGACCGTGACGCCCATGGAACGCGCGGTACCGGCGATGATCTTCGCGGCGGCGTCCAGGTCGTTGGCGTTGAGGTCGGGCAGCTTGGTCTGGGCGATCTCGCGGACCTGCGCCTCGGTGATCTTGGCGACCTTGGTCTTGTGCGGCTCGCCGGAGCCCTTCTCGATGCCCGCGGCCTTGAGGATCATCTTGGCGGCCGGAGGCGTCTTGGTGACGAAGGTGAAGGAGCGGTCCTCGTAGACCGTGATCTCCACCGGGATGACCCAACCGCGCTGCGACTCGGTCGCGGCGTTGTAGGCCTTGCAGAACTCCATGATGTTGACGCCGTGCTGACCCAGCGCCGGGCCGACCGGCGGAGCCGGGTTGGCGGCGCCGGCCTGGATCTGGAGCTTGATGAGCCCCGTGACCTTCTTCTTCTTGGGAGGCATTGCTCTCCGGGTCCTTTCGATTCGAGTGCGCCCTCATCCAGGTTCGCGTCCCGGTTGAAGGCATACCGCACAACGATAACGGGTATAGATGCAGGCCCAAAAACGAGCAGGTCAGGAAGGCCATCCGAGGGCCGACCTGACCTGCTGTTTTGGGTCTCTGCTCAGTTCTTCTGAATCTGGTCGAACGAAAGCTCGACCGGCGTCTCACGTCCGAAGATCTCCACCAGACCCTTGACCTTCTTGGAGTCGGCGTTGATCTCGTTGATCGTGGCCTGCAGCGTGGCGAACGGACCGTCGGTGACGGTGACCGAGTCGCCGACCTCGAAGTCCAGCACCTGGACCTCGACCTTGCGGGCGGGCGCCGGCTTGCCCTCGGCCTCCGCGGCCTCACGGGCGGCCTTCTCCTCGGCCTCCGGAGCGAGCATCTTGACGATCTCGTCCAGGGTCAGCGGGTACGGGTCGTAGGCGTTGCCCACGAAGCCGGTGACACCGGGGGTGTTGCGGACGACGCCCCAGGACTCGTTCGTCAGGTCCATGCGCACCAGGACGTACCCGGGGAGCTTGTTCTGACGGATGGTCTTGCGGTCGCCGTTCTTGATCTGGACGACCTCTTCCTGCGGCACCTCGGCCTGGAAGATGTAGTCCTCGACGTTCAGCGAGACGGCGCGCTGCTCCAGGTTGGTCTTCACCCGGTTCTCGTAACCGGCGTACGTGTGGATGACGTACCACTCGCCGGGCAGGGTCCGCAGTTCCTCGCGGAGGGCCTGGACGGGGTCGACCGGCTCGGCCTCTTCCTCGTCGGCTTCTTCCCCGTCGGCGGCTTCCTCGGTGGCCTCTTCGGCCTCGGCCTCGTCAGCGTCCTCGACGTGCAGGGCGGCTTCCTCGGCCGGCTCCCCCGCCTCGGCTTCGGCAGCCTCGAACTCGTCGACCTCGTCCGCTCCCTCGACGATGTCGAGCTCATCATCCACGGACTCGACGGCCTCCCCGCGAGACTCGATGGCGTCGTTCAGGTTCGGGTCAGACACGGTGGCTGCTTCTTCCTGGATACATGGGGGTGGAACGCGCGAAAGGGGCGCCTGGCACGGCGCCCTTCGCAGTCGGCTCAGCCGAAGACGTACTTGGCCGCCTTGTCGAGTCCGAAGTCAATCACAGTCACCAGACCGATCATGATGACGACGAAGATGATGACCACAGTCGTGTAGGTGGTCAGCTGGGAGCGGGTGGGCCAGACGACCTTCCGCAGCTCCGCGACGATCTGACGGTAGAAGAGCGCGAGACGCTTCAGCGGGCCCTTCTTGGCGCGCTTGCCGCCCTTGCGGGTCTTCTTCTTGTCCTCCGGCGCCTCGTCCTGGGCATCAGGCGTGTCGATGGAGCCCACGGCGTCCGTCATTCATCCTCACCTGATTCCGGTCCGGGTCGTGGCCGTGCCGCGCCCGGTCTGAGCCGCACGGCGGAACATTGCTGTACGTACATGCGTCACACATCCTGGCGTGAGGAGTGTGTAGCAGGGCCGGAGGGACTTGAACCCCCAACCGCTGGTTTTGGAGACCAGTGCTCTACCAATTGAGCTACGACCCTTTGTGGTTCTCCCCAAACGTACCGCATCCGGTCGGGTGCTCGGTGTGCACCCGCTGAGTGCGGCCGGTGGAGGCCAACGAGGTGAGAGTGTACGTGGTCCGGCGGCCGACGTCGAACAGAAAGTGGCCGTAAGGGCGTTGCCGGTCGAAGATCGCCTGTCGCGGGGCCCGATTCCGGACGGCTGTTCAATCGCTGTTCAGTCTGTGAAACCCGCGTGCCGGACAGGTTTCGGGTCTGGAACGATGGCCCCATGAGCGCTGCAATCCCTCCCACCGAGCGCCGGGTCTCCGCCCGAGTCGGCGCGATCTCCGAGTCCGCCACCCTCGCCGTGGACGCCAAGGCCAAGGCCCTCAAGGCCGCCGGGCGTCCGGTGATCGGCTTCGGCGCCGGTGAGCCCGACTTCCCGACCCCGGACTACATCGTCGAGGCGGCCGTCGAGGCCTGCAAGAACCCGAAGTACCACCGGTACACCCCGGCCGGGGGGCTGCCCGAGCTGAAGGCCGCGATCGCCGCGAAGACGCTGCGCGACTCGGGCTACGAGGTGGACGCCTCGCAGATCCTGGTCACCAACGGCGGCAAGCAGGCCATCTACGAGGCCTTCGCCGCGATCCTCGACCCGGGCGACGAGGTCATCGTCCCGGCCCCGTACTGGACGACGTACCCGGAGTCGATCCGTCTCGCGGGCGGTGTCCCGGTCGAGGTCGTCGCGGACGAGACCACCGGGTACCGGGTCTCGGTGGAGCAGCTGGAGGCGGCCCGTACGGAGCGGACCAAGGTCGTCCTCTTCGTGTCGCCGTCGAACCCGACGGGCGCGGTGTACACCGAGGCGCAGACCGAGGCGATCGGCCGCTGGGCGGTGGAGCACGGTCTGTGGGTGATGACGGACGAGATCTACGAGCACCTCGTCTACGGTGACGCGGCCTCCGTGTCGCTGCCGGCGCTGCTGCCGGAGCTGCGCGACAAGTGCGTCGTGGTCAACGGTGTGGCGAAGACGTACGCCATGACCGGTTGGCGCGTGGGGTGGGTCATCGGTCCGAAGGACGTGGTGAAGGCCGCGACCAACCTCCAGTCGCACGCCACGTCGAACGTGTCGAACGTCGCCCAGGTGGCGGCCATCGCGGCGGTCTCCGGTGATCTGGAGGCGGTCGCGAAGATGCGCGAGGCCTTCGACCGTCGCCGCCAGACGATCGTGCGGATGCTCAACGAGATCGACGGCGTCCTCTGCCCGGAGCCCGAGGGCGCGTTCTACGCCTACCCGTCGGTGAAGGCACTGCTCGGCAAGCAGATCCGCGGCAGGCGCCCGGCCTCCTCGGTGGAGCTGGCCGAGCTGATCCTTGAGGAGGCCGAGGTCGCGGTCGTCCCGGGAGAGGCGTTCGGCACCCCCGGCTATCTGCGGCTCTCGTACGCGCTGGGTGACGAGGACCTGGTCGAAGGCGTCTCCCGCATCCAGAAGCTGCTGGCGGAGGCGCGGGACTGACGTCCTGAGCGTCCGCTCGCGGGGAGGACCTGGGAAATTTCCCAGGTCCTCCCCGCTTCATTTGTGCGAGCAAGACCACGTTCGGGGAATCCGCTACCGGTCCGGCTCGGACGTACGGCAGGATCGGCCAATGGAGCAAGTACGTGATCTCTCCGCACTGCCGAAGGCCCATCTGCACCTTCACTTCACCGGGTCGATGCGTCCGGGGACCGTTCTGGAGTTGGCCGACAAGTACGGTGTGCGGCTGCCCGAGGCGCTGACGGAGGCGCTGACCAGTGGGGAACCGCCGAGGCTGAGGGCGACGGACGAGCGGGGCTGGTTCCGCTTCCAGCGGCTGTACGACTCGGCGCGTTCGTGTCTCAGGGAGCCCGACGACATCCGGCGGCTGGTGCGGGAGGCGGCGGAGGAGGATCTGAGGGACGGCTCGGGCTGGCTGGAGATCCAGGTGGACCCGACGTCGTACGCGCCGCGTCTGGGCGGGCTGATCCCGGCGCTGGAGATCATCCTGGACGCGGTGGAGACGACCTCGCGGGAGACCGGGCTCGGTATGCGGGTGCTGGTGGCCGCGAACCGTATGAAGCACCCCCTGGACGCGCGCACGCTGGCCCGGCTGGCGGTGCGGTACGCGGACCGGGGTGTCGTCGGCTTCGGGCTGTCGAACGACGAACGCCGGGGTATGGCGCGGGACTTCGACCGGGCCTTTTCCATCGCGCGGGAGGGCGGTCTGCTGTCGGCCCCGCACGGCGGCGAGTTGACCGGCCCGTCCTCGGTGCGTGACTGCCTGGACGACCTGCACGCGAACCGGGTGGGCCACGGGGTGCGCGCGGCGGAGGACCCCGGGCTGCTGAAACGGCTCGTGGACAGGGGTGTGACCTGCGAGGTCTGCCCCGCCTCGAATGTCGCCCTCGGCGTCTACGAGAAGCCGCAGGACGTCCCCCTGCGCACCCTCTTCGAGGCCGGCGTCCCCATGGCCCTGGGCGCCGACGACCCTCTGCTGTTCGGCTCCCGTCTCGCCGCGCAGTACGAGATCGCCCGCCATCACCACGCTTTCACGGACGAGGAGTTGGCCGAGTTGGCACGGCAGTCCATCAGGGCGTCGGCCGCGCCGGAGGAGGCACGGGCGAAGTTGCTGACGGGTGTGGACGAGTGGCTGGCGGCGGAGCCGACCGTCAGCCGGTGAGCGCGAGCCGGCCCCTCAGCCGGTGGCTCCGGTGGGGTCGGTGAGGCCGGTGAGCAGGGTGCGGGCCAGGCGGGCGGCGAACTCGTCGACGGGCGGGCGGGCATCCTCGGCGGCGTCGTAGGCGAACGCCCGCTGGGCGCAGGCGCCGAGCAGCAGGGAGGCGGCGGCGAAGGTGTCGGCGTCCTCCGCGACCCGTCCTCTCGCCCGCTCGGCCCGCAGATACGCGTCCAGCGACTCGATGGGCACATGCGGCCCCATGCCCAGCCCGCGCATCGCGTCGTCGTGCCGTCGTTTGAGCTGGGTCTCGGCGTAGAGCGAGGCGGCGATCGGGAAGCTCTGCTCGTAGAACAGGGCGGCCTGGCGGGCGATGCCGGTGAGGTTCTCCTCCAGCGTGCCGCCGCCCGGTTCGTCGGTGAGCGCCCGCAGCAGGGGGTTCAGCCGGGGCAGCCGTTCGGTGAGGACGCGGATGAACAGGTCCTCCTTGCTGTCGAAGTGCTTGTAGAGCGCGGCCTCGGAGCATGCGGCGGCCCGCGCGATCTCCTTGGTCGTGGTGCGCGCGAGGCCGACCGTGAGCATCAGTTCATGCGCGGCGTCGAGGATGCGGACCCGGGCCGGCTTGTTCTCCATGCGTCATTCCCTCGTCTTCTTGTCTTCGGTCTCTGCGTCTTCTGTCTCGATGTCTTCTGCCTCTTGTGCTCTGCCCCTTGACGGGTGAGTGAGTGCTTACCCACTCTAGAGGAGGCAGGGGTGAGTGAACACTCACCCACTCGATTCGGATGCAGGGGGATTTCCCATGAGGCTCACCGTTTTCGGAGCCACCGGCGGCATCGGTGGCCAGCTCGTCCGACAGGCCCTTGACGCGGGACACGAGGTCACGGCGGTCGTCCGGGACCCCGCTCGGCTGGAGGTGGCCGGCGCTCCCGGGCTTGAGGTGGTCCGCGCCGATCTGACCGACCCGGGGGCGCTGCGTCCGGCGGTCGCGGGTCGGGACGCGGTGCTGTCGGGGCTCGGCGCGCGGGGCCGCAAGGACGCCGGGGTGGCGACGCGGCTGACCCGTACGGTGCTGGACGCCATGGAGGCGGAGGGGGTGCGGCGGCTGGTGGTGGTGAGCGCCGCGCCGGTGGGCCCGGAGCCGAAGGACGGGCCCCTCGACCGAGGCATGCGCGCCCTGGTCTCCGCCGTCCTGAAGGACGTCTACGCCGATCTGCGGGAGATGGAGACCGCGCTGGCGCACAGCGCGACGGACTGGACCGTCATCCGGCCCCCGAGGCTCCAGGACAAGCCACTCACCGGCCGCTACCGGACGGTCGTCGGCGGTTTCCCGCCCCGGGGCCGCTTCATCGCCCGCGCGGACGTGGCCCACGCGATGCTGACGCTGATGGGGGACACGGGTGCGGTGAAGCAGGGGGTGGGGGTCGCGTACTGAGCGGCGGCTGTGCGGCGGCTGTGCGGCTAGAGGCTGACGCCGACCGTCACCGGTTCGTTGACCAGGGTGATCCCGAAGGCGTCGTGGACCCCGGCGACGACCTCGCGGGCCAGAGCGAGGAGATCCTCGGTGGTGGCCTCGCCGCGATTGGTGAGGGCCAGGGTGTGCTTGGTGGAGATACGGGCGGGCCCGGTGCCGTATCCCTTGGTGAAGCCCGCCTTGTCGATGAGCCAGGCGGCGGAGGTCTTGGTGTGGCCGTCACCGGCGGCGTACGCGGGCGGGGTGACGTCGTCGCCGAGCCGGGCCCGCACGCGCGCGTGGAAGGCGGCGAACTCCTCTTCCGTGAGGATCGGGTTGGTGAAGAAGGAGCCCGCGGACCAGGTGTCGTGGTCCTCGGGGTCGAGCACCATGCCCTTCCCGGCGCGCAGCTTCAGCACGGCGTCGCGGGCGGCGGCGAGGGGGGCGCGCTCACCGGGCTCGACGCCCAGCGCCCGGGCCGCCTCGGCGTACTTGATCGGCCCGGACAGCCCGTCCGCGTCCTCCAGTCGGAACCGGACGCGCAGGACGACATACCGCTCGGGTTCGCCCTTGAAGCGGCTGTGGCGGTACGAGAAGGCGCACTCCGCGTTGGCGACGGTGACCGTTTCGCGGGCGCGGCGGTCGTAGGCGACGACCTCGGTGATGGTGGAGGAGACCTCCTGGCCGTACGCGCCGACGTTCTGGATCGGCGTGGCCCCCGCCGAGCCGGGGATTCCGGCGAGGCACTCGATCCCGGCGAGCCCGGCTTCCACGGTGCGGGCGACGGTATCGGTCCACACCTCGCCGGCGGCCAGCTCCAGCCGGGTGCCGTCGAGGTCGAACCCCTTGGTGGCGACGACCAGCGCGGTCCCGGGGAATCCCTTGTCGCCCACGACCAGGTTCGAGCCGCCGCCGATGACCAGCAGGGGCGTACCGGTGTCGTCGGCCTCGCGTACGGCGGCGATCACCTCGTCATCGGTGGTCGCCGTGATCAGCCGCCGCGCGGGCCCACCCAGCCGGAAGGTGGTCAGCGGGGCGAGGGGAGCGTCATGGAGTTCCTGCACGCGCCCAAGACTACGAGACACCACTGACAGCCAGGACGACGCGGGAGGGCGTAAGACGGCGCAGGAGGACGCAGGCCGACGCGGGACGACGTGGGAGGCACAGGACAGCTCGGGAGCACGCAGGCCGACGCGGGGCGACGCGGAAGGACGTAGGACGGCTCGGGACGACCGGAAGGACGTAGGACGGCTCGGGACGACCGGGAGGCGTAGGACGGCTCGGGACGACCGGGAGGCGTAGGACGGCTCGGGAGGACGCAGAACGCCGCCGGTCGAAGAGGCTCCCCCCGGAACTCCACACCCGCCCAACCCGTTCTGTCGGCCGGGGGCCCACAAACGCGTAAGGAGCGCCCCGCAATAGCGAACGCCCCTTACACAGCGCGGGTTCAGCTCGCACAGTCCGGCTCAGCTCACACAGCGCGCCTCACGCCAGTCGTACGACCGCCCGCGACATGCCCAGGACCTTCTGGCCGGCGCTCATCGCGGTGAGGTCGACGCGGACGGTGTTGTCGTCGAGCTTGGCGCCCACCTTGGCGCTGACCTCGATGGTGGCGCCCTCGTCGTCGTTGGGGACGATCACCGGCTTGGTGAAGCGGACGCCGTACTCGACGATCGCGCCGGGGTCGCCGGTCCAGTCGGTGACGACGCGGATCGCCTCGGCCATGGTGAACATGCCGTGCGCGATGACGTCGGGCAGACCGACCTCCTTGGCGAACTTCTCGTTCCAGTGGATGGGGTTGAAGTCGCCGGAGGCACCCGCGTACTGGACGAGGGTGGCGCGGGTCACGCCGAAGGTCTGGGCGGGCAGTTCGGTGCCGACCTTGACGTCGTCGTAGGAGATCTTCGCGGTCATGGCTTCGTCACGCCTCCTCGGCCGCGCGGGCCACGAGCTTGGTCCAGGCGGTCACGACATGCTCGCCCGCCTCGTCGTGGACCTCGCCGCGGATGTCCAGGATGTCGTTGCCGGCGAGCGACTTGATCGCCTCGATGGTCGAGGTGACGGTGAGCCGGTCACCGGCGCGCACGGGCCGCTTGTAGGCGAACTTCTGGTCGCCGTGCACCACGCGGCTGTAGTCGAGGCCCAGCTGGGGGTCGCGGGTGACCTGTCCCGCCGCCTTGAAGGTGATCGAGAACACGAAGGTGGGCGGGGCGATCACATCGGGGTGCCCGAGCGCCTTGGCGGCCTCCGGGTCCGTGTACGCCGGGTTGGCATCCCCCACGGCCTCCGCGAACTCGCGGATCTTCTCCCGGCCGACCTCGTAGGGGTCGGTGGGCGGGTAGGTCCGCCCCACGAAGGACTGGTCGAGCGCCATGGCTCGGCACCTCCTGGTTGTTCCACCTGGTTGTATCCACTGACCTGATGGCTGACCGCTCGATCGACGGACCGAGGGCTGCTGACCGAAGGTCTACTGGACCGGATCGTCTACTGGCCGGTACTGGGCCACTCAACGACGCGAGGCCGCCCCCAATCTCTTGGGGACGGCCTCGTCGTACGAGCCTGATTTATCGCGTCTCGCGGTGCGCGGTGTGCGCGTTGCAACGCGGGCAGTGCTTCTTCATCTCAAGACGGTCCGGGTTGTTACGCCGGTTCTTCTTGGTGATGTAGTTCCGCTCCTTGCACTCCACGCAGGCCAGCGTGATCTTCGGGCGGACGTCGGTGGCAGCCACGTGAGTGCTCCTTGACGAACGGATGGGATTGATTTAACGCAAGAAAGAGTAGCCGATCGAAGGACCGACCCCGCAATCGGCTACTGTCAGTAGCGGTGACCGGACTTGAACCGGTGACACAGCGATTATGAGCCGCTTGCTCTACCGACTGAGCTACACCGCTGTGATGCGATCGGTCCCACCTCGCGGTGGGGACCTTTCACACCAGAGCCCCAATACGGAATCGAACCGTAGACCTTCTCCTTACCATGGAGACGCTCTGCCGACTGAGCTATTGGGGCGAGCGATGAAGACATTACACGCCCCACGGCCGTTCGCCCAAATCCGTTTCCCGGCCCCCGTCGGCGGCTCGTCCACGACTGTTCCCGGCCTCCGTCCACGGCTCGTCCACGACGCGTCGACGGCCCGTTCAAGGAACGTCCCACCACCGTGCGGGCGGGTTCTCCCGGGCGTTCACCGAGGCCCCGTCGGTCCCGGCGGCACCACCGTTCCCAGGCCTCCCCCGCGTCCCCCACCAGGTGAACCACACCGGTACGACTATTGCGCTCCTCCGCGCCGAGGGCGTACGGCCCGCCTAGGCTCGACTCACTCTGCGTGATCTTGTGCCCCTCACCGGGCAGCCGCCGTCGCGTCCCTACGAGCCGTGTGTCCCGTCCCTACAAGCCGTGTCCGGTCCCCACCGAACCTCCAATCCCAACCCAGCCCCAACCCAGCCCCACTCCGGCCCCCAACCCAGCCGCCGACCCAGCCCTCACCGAGTCCCTGTCGAGTCCTTGGAGCACGATGCCCGACAGTCAGCCGCAGCCGTCCCCCTTCCCGTCCGGGCCGCCCTCGGGACCCGACGGGGCCGGCGCCCTGCTGTTGTGCGGGGCGCGGCTCGCCGACGGCCGTGTCGTGGATGTGCGGCTGGGCCGGGGACGGATCGAGGCGGTCGGCACGGCGGGCAGCCTGAGCGTGTGCGGCTCCGGCGTCTCCGGGTCGCCCGTGGCCCGGGTGGACCTGCGCGGTCATCTGCTGCTCCCGGCGCCCGTCGAGGCGCACGCCCATGGCGACACGGCTCTGTCCGCCGATGTCGAGGGGCCGGTCTCGTACGACGTCCAGGACGTCCAGCGCAGGGTCACCGAGGCGGCGCTGCTCCAACTGGGGCACGGGGCCACCGCGCTGCGGTCGCATGTCCGGGTGGGCGGTGTGCAGGGGCTGGGGGCGCTGGCGGCCGTGCTCCAGGCGCGGCGGGCGTTGCGCGGGCTGGTCGAGTTGACGGCGGTGGCGATGCCCCGGGTGCTGACGGGGGCGGCCGGGGCGGACGGGCTCGCGATGTTGCGGGACGCGGTGAAGATGGGCGCGTCGGTGGTGGGCGGGTGTCCGGATCTGGACCCCGATCCCGCCGGGTATGTGGAGGCGGTTCTGGAGGTCGCCTCCGAGCACGGTTGTCCGGTGGATCTGCACACCGACGCCGACGATCCGGCGCGTCTGGCTCGGCTGGCGGCCATGGCGGGTGGGCTGCGGCCCGGTGTCACGCTGGGGCCGTGCGGTGGGCTGGCGCGGCTGCCCTCCCAGGCCGCGTCCCGTGCCGCCGACCAGCTCGCGGCGGCCGGTGTGACGGTCGTCTGTCTGCCGCAGGGGGGCTGTGGGAGCGTTGAGCGGCGGGGGACGGCGCCCGTACGGCTGTTGCGGGCGGCCGGGGTGCGGGTGGCCGCGGGTGGTGGGGCGCTGCGGGACGTGTCCAACCCCGTGGGGCGCGGTGATCCTCTGGAGGCCGCGTTCCTGCTGGCCTCGCGCTGTGGGCTGCGTCCCGAGGAGGCGTACGACGCGGTGAGCGGCACGGCCCGTGCCGCGTTGGGTCTGCCTGAGGTCCGGGTCGAGGCGGGCTTCCCGGCCGAACTGCTGGCCGTACCGGGCGAACGGCTGTCGGGGGCGCTTTCGCTTGCGTACAGCCGGATCGTGGTGCACGGGGGGCGCGTGGTGGCGCGGACGAGCGCGGTACGGGAGTTCTGCGGCTCGACGGGGGCGGCGGGGGCGGGGCCGGAGTTGCCTCGGCAGGGGCGGGGGGAGCCGGCGTAGGGGTGGAGGACGGTGCTGGGTTGTGCGGGTGAGGGCCTGGACCCGGCCGTGTGGTTGAGGACTGGATCGGGCCGTGCGGGTTGGGGGGCGGGACCAGGCCGTACTGGTGTGCCGTACGGCCTGGTCGGGGTGGCCGGGGTGGCCGTCAGGCGGCGAGCATGCCGCCGCCGAAGGGGCCGCCGAAGTCTTCGGCCGGGATCTCCGTGGCGTTCTTCGGGGCCGTGAGGTCGGTGGTGTTCTTGTCGAAGGTGAGGACCAGCGGGGCCTTGGCGCCCTTGGGGTCGTCGGCGAGGACCGCGAGGTCGGTCTCCACGCGGGTGAGGTCGCCGTTCTTGAGGGTGAAGTCGACCGCGACGTTCCGGTCGGGGGCGTCCTTGAGGTCCTTGGCCGTGGGGAGTTCGGCGCCCGGCGGGAGTTCGTCCTGCAGGGGCTTGAGCTTGTCGAAGACGCCGGTGAGGAGGTCGCGGAAGTTGGCCTTGGCGGTGATGACCTCGGTGCCGTCCTCGCCCTCCTTGGTCGTGAAGTCGACCTCGCGGGCGACGACACCGCGTACGGCGTCGAGGACCTTCTTCTGGGTCTTGGCGTCGAGTTCGTCGGAGCCGCCCGAGCCGGCGCCCGCGTCCTCGGCTGCCTCCTCCATCGCGGCGGTCTCGATCTTGACCCACTCCCCCTCGAACAGCGGCCGCACGTACTGCTCGCTCTCGGGGAGTTGGTCGAGTTCGTCGTCCGTCGGGAGCGGCACGCCCATGGCGTCGCCCACGGCCTGCATATCGGCGCGGAAGTAGGTGTAGTCGCCGACGACGCGGTACTCGACGAGCACGCCGTCGTCGCCGGAGACCTTCATGCCGACGCCGACGATGTCCTTCTCACCGGAATCGGCCAGCGCCTTCTTGGACTTGACCGACACGTCCACGCGCATGCCGGTGAGGAACTTCGCCATCTCGGGCGGCAGTTCCTCGGAGTCCTTGCCCGCGAGCGCGGTGAGGTCCTCGGGTTCGGCGTCGAGTTCGAGCCCGAAGGCCAGCGACTTCTGTTCGCCCAGCCGTTCGACGGCGTTGTCGACCTTCTGTCCCGCGGTCAGATTCTGGACGGTGCCGCAGGCAGCCACCGTGACGAGCGCGGCGGCGGTGCAGCCGATCCCGGTGACGGTACGACGGATGACGGGCGCCCCGGCCGCGGATACGCGTGCCATGGACGTACGTACGACAGATGTGCGCATGACGGTGATGACGTCCCCCCGTGTGGTTCTGTGCGCTCGCCGAAACGGCGAACACCTGTGAGACATACGGGGCAGATAAATGGTTGCACGGCGAAGGTGTTCCTTCGGGCGTACGGTCGGAAGCATGCGCATTGTCATCGCTGGAGGTCATGGTCAGATCGCGCTGCGACTGGAGCGGCTGCTCGCCGCGCGGGGGTACGAGGTCGCGGGGATCGTCCGCCGCGCGGAGCAGGCCGACGATCTGCGCGCGGCCGGTGCCGAACCGGTGGTGTGCGATCTGGAGTCGGCGTCGGTCGAGGAGGTCGCGGCGCGTCTGCGGGGCGCGGACGCCTGTGTGTTCGCGGCGGGCGCCGGTCCGGGCAGCGGGTCGGCCCGGAAGGACACGGTCGATCGCGGCGCGGCCGTCCTGTTCGCCGACGCGGCGGTTCGAGCGGGTGTACGACGTCATGTGGTCGTGTCGTCGATGGGGGCGGACCCCCACCACGAGGGGCGCGAGGTCTTCGACGCCTATCTGCGGGCGAAGGGGGAGGCCGATGAGTACGTGCGGGGTCTGGAGGGTCTGGACTGGACGATCCTGCGTCCCGGAATGCTGACGGACGATCCGGGCAACGGGCTGGTACGGCTGGAGGTCGCCACCGGGCGTGGGCCGATCCCCCGGGACGACGTGGCCGCCCTGCTCGCGGAGCTGCTGGAGACCCCGGCGACGGCCGGTCTGACCCTGGAGGCGATCAGCGGTTCGACCCCGGTCTCGGTGGCGGTGAAGTCGATCGCGGGCAACTGAGGCTCGGCGAGGGGCGGTTCAGTGAGGGTTAGCGAGGGCGGGTGAGGGCGGGTGAGGGCGGGTGCCTGCCGGTGAGGGCGGGTGAGGGCGGGTGCCTGCCGGTGAGGGCCAGCGAGGGCTGGGCGCCTACTGGTGAGGGCTGGTGCGGGTCGGCGAGGCTGGTGCCTGCCAGGGTGCTCGTCGGGTCAGAAGAGTGGCAGCTGACCGGGGAACTCCGGGACGGCATAACCGTCGAGCGCGGGCTGAGCCGCCCCGAGTTGGGCGGGCCTGCGCGACCCCGGGCACGACACCAGCTCCCCACTGGCCCCGGGCGGATCATGCCGAGCGAACCGCCCCGCCACGACAGCGATCTCACGACGACATTCGGGGCAGTTTCTGCGACGGGATGACATGGAGCCAGTCTGCCTCGCGTGTGTGGAGGACTCCCCAGGATGCGCGATCCGCACCGCATCCGCATCCGGGCTGCCACCCATACTTGCGGCATATGCAAAAGGAAGACGAAGAAGCCCCTTCCGGACTGCTTTCGCAGTTCGGAAGGGGCTTCCCTCCTGTGGCGGCGCCAGGATTCGAACCTGGGTAGGCTAAGCCGACGGATTTACAGTCCGCTCCCATTGGCCACTCGGGCACACCGCCTGGGATTTGCCGCCCTTCGAACCACTTTTCGGTGGTGCTCCGTGGCGACGACGTAAACGATACCTGATGCCCAGGGGTGCTCCGCCACCTGATTGATCAGCACCCCGACGGGGCGGGGTGGCTAGGCTTGTCCGAATGCGGCCCGGGACCCGATTCCGGGCTCGGCGGTCGTCTTTGGTGCGCGCCGATTCGCAGCCGATGGTCCCGACACGCCCCCCCGATACCCCGATACAAGGAGCCACAGGACATGGCCGACTCCAGTTTCGACATCGTCTCGAAGGTCGAGCGGCAGGAGGTCGACAACGCCCTCAACCAGACCGCCAAGGAGATCTCCCAGCGCTACGACTTCAAGGGCGTCGGCGCCTCGATCTCGTGGTCCGGCGAGAAGATCCTCATGGAGGCGAACTCCGAGGACCGTGTGAAGGCCGTCCTCGACGTCTTCCAGTCCAAGCTGATCAAGCGCGGGATCTCACTGAAGGCCCTGGACGCGGGTGAGCCCCAGCTGTCCGGCAAGGAGTACAAGATCTTCGCCACGATCCAGGAGGGCATCTCCCAGGAGAACGCCAAGAAGGTGGCGAAGATCATCCGCGACGAGGGCCCGAAGGGCGTCAAGGCTCAGGTCCAGGGCGACGAACTGCGCGTCAGCTCCAAGAGCCGCGACGACCTGCAGACCGTGATCGCCCTCCTGAAGGGCAAGGACTTCGACTTCGCGCTGCAGTTCGTCAACTACCGGTAATCAGCCGGGTCGCGTCTCGGCCCTCCGATGAGCCATGGACGCCAGCCGCCGCCGACGGCCGGCCGCGGTGAGTCGTAGGGGTCGTAGGTCGTTGTGCGGAAGGGTGGACACCCGGCCGGTTTCGGTCGAGGTGCCTACTCTTCGCGCCTGTCGGCCGCGGTCTCGGGTGGACAGGCCCGCTCAGCGGCGGGAGTGGCCGAACAGGAGGCGGTAGGCGATCAGCAGCACCAGTGAGCCGCCTATCGCCGCCGCCCAGGTGGCGCCGTCGTAGAAGTCCTTCGTGATGGGGTGGTCCAGCCAGCGGGAGGAGATCCACCCGCCGATGAAGGCGCCCGCGACACCGATGAGAGTCGTGCCGATGAAACCACCCGGGTCCCTGCCCGGCAGCAGGAACTTGGCGATGGCGCCGGCCAACAATCCCAGAACGATCCAGCCGATGATGCTCATGCCGTGAACCTGCCCTTTCGTGCTGTACCTGTGCTGTGCTCGTGCTGTCTTCCCACCCGGAGAGATCCGAAGAGAACGGGTGTCCGGTCCGGGTATTCGTGTCCTGTTGTTCCGGAGGACGCCTCGGTGACGTCCGCCGGTTGCCCCGGTCAGTAGGGTGCGGCCCATGACACAGCCCGACTCGGCCGCCCAACTGCGCCGCACGCTCGGGGTCGGTGACGCGGTGGTCATCGGTCTCGGATCGATGATCGGCGCGGGCGTCTTCGCGGCCCCCGGGCCCGCTGCGCGCGCCGCCGGGTCCGGGCTGCTGCTCGGGCTCGCGGTCGCGGCCGTGGTCGCGTACTGCAACGCCATGTCGTCGGCACGGCTGGCCGCCGTGTATCCCGCCTCCGGCGGCACGTATGTGTACGGGCGTGAGCGGCTGGGCGACCTCTGGGGGTATCTGGCCGGCTGGTCGTTCGTCGTCGGCAAGACGGCCTCGTGCGCGGCGATGGCGCTCACCGTCGGCGCGTACGTCTGGCCTGGTCAGGCGCACGCCGTGGCGGTGGCCGCCGTGGTGGCGCTGACCGCCGTGAACTACGGCGGTGTCCAGAAGTCGGCTCTGCTGACCCGGGTGATCGTGGCTGTGGTGCTGGCGGTCCTCGCTTCCGTGGTGGTCGTGTGTCTGACGTCCGGCGAATCCGACGCCGGGCGGCTGGGCATCGGGGCGTCCGGTGGTGTGGGCGGAGTGCTTCAAGCGGCCGGGCTGTTGTTCTTCGCGTTCGCGGGGTACGCGCGGATCGCCACCCTGGGCGAGGAGGTGCGGTATCCGGAGCGCACGATCCCGCGCGCGATCCCCGTCGCCCTCGGTATCGCGCTGGTCGTGTACGCGACTGTCGCGGTGGCTGTCCTTTCCGTGCTGGGCTCCGATGGTCTGGGGCGGGCCTCGGCTCCGCTGGCCGAGGCGGTGCGGGCGGCCGGGGTGGAGGGGCTGGTGCCCGTGGTGCGGGTGGGCGCCGCCGTGGCAGCGCTCGGGTCGCTGCTGGCGCTCATCCTGGGTGTGTCGCGCACGACGCTCGCCATGGCTCGGGACCGGCATCTCCCCGGTGCGCTGGCCGCCGTGCATCCCCGTTTCCATGTACCGCACCGGGCGGAAGTGGCGGTCGGTGCCGTGGTCGCCGTCCTGGCCGCCACTGTGGACGTCCGGGGCGCGATCGGTTTCTCCTCCTTCGGTGTGCTCGCTTACTACGCGGTCGCCAACGCGTCCGCCTGGACATTGAGTTCGGCCCCCGTCTCACGCGTCGTGCCGGTGGTCGGGCTCGTCGGCTGCGTGACCCTGGCGTTCGCGCTGCCGGGGGTGTCGGTGGGTGTGGGCGCGGCCGTACTGGGCGCGGGCGCGGCTGCCTATGGCGTACGGCGGTGGTGTGCCGGGCGGGGGTCGGCGCAGCGCGGCTGAACCGACCTGCTCACGACCCCTGTGCTGTGATCGGTCGTATCTCGTTCATGGCTCCATGATGCCCGCCGCGACCGACAGCCGGGCGGGCCTGTGGATAACTGCCGGCGCCGCCGCGGCCGGGCCTGTGGACAACTCTCGGCGGGGCGCTCTACCGGTAGGCGAACGGGCGGTCCGACGACACGATTTCGCGGCCCAGCGGGAACAGCGAGAGCGGGACGAGCTTGAAGTTGGCGATGCCGAACGGGATGCCGATGATCGTCACGCAGAGCGCGATGCCCGTGAAGATATGGGCCAGGGCCAGCCACCAGCCGGCCAGGATCACCCACAGGACGTTGCCGAGGAGCGAGCCCGCGCCGGCACCGCGACGTTCGACCGTGGTGTACCCGAAGGGCCACAGGGCGTAGATACCGATCCTGAACGCCGCGATGCCGAACGGGATGCCGATGATCGTGATGCACAGCAGCAGACCTGCGAACAGGTAGCCGAGGAAGAGCCAGAAGCCGCTGAGGATCAGCCAGATGATGTTGAGGATGGTCTTCACTGGTGACGTCCTGCCATCTTTTCGAGTCGGGTGATGCGTTCCGCCATGGGCGGGTGGGTGGAGAACATCTTGGACAGTCCCTGGCCCGGGCGGAACGGGTTCGCGATCATCATGTGGCTCGCGGTCTCGATGCGGGGCTCCGGGGGCAGTGGAAGCTGCTTGGTGCCCGCTTCGAGCTTGCGGAGGGCGCTGGCCAGGGCCAGGGGGTCGCCGGTGAGCTGGGCACCGGAGGCATCCGCCTCGTACTCCCTGGAGCGGCTGATGGCCAGTTGGATGAGGGAGGCGGCGAGCGGGCCGAGGATCATGATGAGCAGCATGCCCAGCAGTCCGGGGCCGTCATCGTCGTCGGAGCGGCCGATGGGGATCAGCCAGGCGAAGTTCACCAGGAACATGATCACCGAGGCGAGGGCTCCCGCGACCGACGAGATCAGGATGTCCCTGTTGTAGACGTGGCTCAGCTCATGGCCGATGACGCCCCGCAATTCGCGCTCGTCGAGCAGCCGGAGGATGCCGTCCGTGCAGCACACGGCCGCGTTGCGCGGGTTGCGGCCGGTCGCGAAGGCGTTGGGGGCGTCCGTCGGGGAGATGTACAGGCGGGGCATGGGCTGGCGGGCCTGGGTGGAGAGCTCGCGGACCATGCGGTAGAGGGCCGGGGCCTCGAACTCGCTCACCGGGCGGGCACGCATCGCGCGTAGAGCCAGCTTGTCGCTGTTCCAGTACGCGTAGGCGTTCGTGCCGAGGGCGACGAGGACCGCGATGATCAGTCCCGTACGGCCGAAGAGGCTTCCTATGACGATGATGAGTGCGGACAGTCCCCCGAGGAGTACGGCGGTCCTGAGCCCGTTGTGCCGGCGGTGCACGGTACGCCCTCCAAGTCGTGCGGCAGGGGAACCCTTTGCTCGCTGTTGCTGTTGACTCCACCTCTCAGTGGACCCTCCCGTACTGGTCAACGCCAGACGGGGGGTCCTAGTTCCCTTGTGCGGGCGGGGCGGGCCGTGAGCCGTCCGGGTGGCGGCTCTGTGGCATGGGGCGGCACGTGCACTCGTACGCGTGAGTGGACGACGTGTGCCCACGCACGCGTACGGGCGGTGCTAGAAGAGGCCCGTGTCGGTGAAGCGCAGGATCAACTGCGGAGCGCCGGAGAGGGCGATGCCGACGACTCCGGTGAGGGCGATCGCGGCGGTCAGCGGGGCGGGGACTCGGTGCGGCTCGGGCTCGCCTTCGGGGGCGCGGAACAGCAGGGCCGTCCACTGGAGGTAGTAGTACAGGGCGATCACGACGTTGACGGCCATGACGACGGCGAGCCAGCCGAGGCCGGCGTCGACGGCCGCCGAGAAGACGGTGACCTTGGCGAACAGGCCGATGATGCCCGGGGGCAGCCCGGCCAGGCAGAGCAGGAAGAAGGCCATCAGCAGGGCGGTCACAGGGCTGGAGGCGTAGAGGCCTCGGTAGTCGCTGACGCGGTTGAGGGTCTTCGTGCGGCCGACGAGGGCGGCCACGGCGAAGGCTCCGAGGTTCACGACCGCGTACATCAGGGCGTAGGCGACCGTGGAGCCGATCGCCTGTTCGGCGTCGTCGGAGTAGGCGGCCGCCGCGATCGGCACCAGGAGGTAGCCGGCCTGGCCCACGGAGGACCAGGCGAGTAGGCGTACCGCGCTGTACGCGCGCGTGGAGCGCTGTTTGAGGGCGCCGACGTTGCCGACGGTCATGGTGAGGGCGGCCAGCGTGGCGAGTGCCGGGCCCCAGATGTCGGCGTACGACGGGAGGGCGACGACGGCGATGAGGATGAGGCCGGAGAAGCCGACCGCCTTGCCGACGACCGACAGATAGGCGGCCACCGGGAGCGGGGCGCCCACGTAGGTGTCGGGGACCCAGAAGTGGAACGGTACGGCCGCCGTCTTGAAGGCGAAGCCGATGAGGGTGAGGACGATGCCGGCCTGGGTGACGGTGTGCAGTTGGCTGTCGACGTCCTGGACGCGGTCGGCGATCTCGGTGAGGTAGAGGGTGCCCGTTGTGGCGTAGAGGAAGCTGATGCCCAGGAGGCTGACGGCGGTGGCGGTGACGGACGACAGGAAGAACTTCAGGGCCGCCTCGGAGGATCGTTTGTCGCCGTGCCGGATGCCCACCAGGGCGAACGCGGGCAGGGAGGCGACTTCCAGGGCGACGATGAGGGTCGCGAGGTCGCGGGAAGCGGGCAGGAGGGCGGCTCCGGCGGCGGACGACAGCAGCAGGAACCAGAACTCCCCTTCGGGGAGTTCCCTCTTGGCGTCCTTCAGGGTCGTCATCGACAGCAGGGCCGCGAGGAGGGCGCCGCCGAGGACGAGGAACTGGATGACGAGGGTGAAGCGGTCGGCGGTGTAGCTGCAGACCTCCGGGGCGCCGGTCAGGCAGAAGGTGGCCTTGTCGCCGTCCAGGAGGGGCAGCAGGGCGAGCAGGGAGAGGGCGAGGCCCGCGACCGCCGTCCAGCCGAGCAGGGCCTTCCTGGTGTCGCCCACGAAGAGGTCGGCGACGAGGACGGCGAGGCCGACGGCGGCGGCGATGGTGGGGGGCGCGATGGCGAGCCAGTCGACGGACTGGACGACGGACTCGGCCAAGGGCTGGGCCATCGGCTGGACCAGGGCGCTCATCGGGTGCCTCCTGCGAGGAGCTGCTGCACGGCCGGGTCGGTCAGGCCGAGCAGGGCCGCGGGCCAGAGGCCGGCGAGGACGGTGAGGGCGACGAGCGGGGTCCACGCGGCGAACTCGTACGTCTGTACGTCCGCCAGTCGTGGCGCCTCCTGCGCGGCGGCGCCCATGCAGACGCGGCGGACCACGATCAGCATGTACGCGGCGGTGAGGAGTGTGCCGAACGCGGCGATCGTCATGAAGGTCAGGAAGGCCGGGCGGCTGAGGCCGTCGGCAGGCTCGAACGCTCCGAAGAGGGCCAGCATCTCGCCCCAGAACCCGGCGAGGCCGGGCAGTCCGAGCGAGGCGACGGCGGCGAAGGCGAGGAGGCCGCCGAGGCGCGGGGCCTTGCCGTAGAGGGCGGCGCCGGTCTCCTGGGAAAGCGCGTCGAGGTCGGTGGTGCCGGTGCGGTCCTTGAGGGCTCCGACCAGGAAGAAGAGCAGTCCGGTGATGAGGCCGTGGGCGATGTTGGCGAACAGGGCGCCGTTCACGCCGGTGGGCGTCATCGTCGCGATGCCGAGCAGCACGAAGCCCATGTGGCCGACGGAGGAGTACGCGATGAGGCGCTTGAGGTCGCCCTTCGCGCCCTGCTTGGCGAGGGCGAGGCAGGCGAGGGACCCGTAGATGATCCCGACCACGGCGAAGGCCGCGAGGTACGGCGCGAACGTGCGGAAACCGTCCGGTGTGATCGGCAGCAGGATACGGACGAACCCGTACGTACCCATCTTCAGCAGGACACCAGCCAGTAGCACCGAGCCGACGGTCGGGGCGGCGGTGTGGGCGTCCGGCAGCCAGCTGTGCAGGGGCCACATCGGGGTCTTGACCGCGAGCCCGATCCCGATCGACAAAACGGCGATGACCTGCACGGATGCGGTCAGCTCGGGGTGATTGTCAGTGGCGAGTGCCACCATGTCGAATGTGCCCGCCTTGATTCCGATCAGGAGCAGGCCGAGCAGCATGACCACGGAACCGAGCAGGGTGTAGAGGATGAACTTCCAAGCGGCCTGCGCGCGTTGCTCACCGCCCCAGCGGGCGATGAGGAAGTACATCGGGATGAGGACCATCTCGAACGCGAGGAAGAACAGCAGCAGGTCGAGGACGGCGAAGGTCGCGAGGGTGCCGGACTCCAGGACGAGCAGCAGCGAGACGAAGGCCTTCGGGGACGGGCCCGTGGGCATCTTGAAGTACGAGTAGAGCGCGCACAGGAAGGTCAGCAGCGCGGTCAGGAGCAGAAGGGGGAGGGAGATGCCGTCGATGCCGAGGTGGATGCGCACGTCGAGTGCGGGAATCCAGCTGATGTCCGTGCTCGCCTGCATTTTCGACGGCTGGTCGTGGTCGAAGCCGAGCGCGAGGACGATCGCGGCGATGAGCACCGCGCCGGTCACGGTGACGCCGTGGCGGAGCACGGCCTGCCCGGGCGATTTCCCCTTCAGCCCGGGCGGGGGTGGCAGGAGAGCGGCGGCGGCGCCGATGAGCGGGCCGACGACGACGAACGCCAGAAGGAACTGCATCACGGACTCGTTGATATCGATCACGCCTGCTCACGCTCCCGTGGCGACGACGAGGACGGCGACCACCAGGACGACGGTGCCGGCGAGCAGCGCGCTCACATAGGTCTGCACATTGCCGGTCTGTGCCCGGCGTACGGCCGCGCCCAGCAGGCGCGGCAGAGCGCCCGCGCCGCTGACGTAGGTGTCGACGACCTCGCGGTCGAGGAACCGGACGAGACTCGCTCCGGCCTGGACCGGGCGGACGAAGAGGGCCGTGTACACGGCGTCGAGGTGGAAGCCGACGGCGGCGTGGCGGTACAGAGGGCCGAGCAGGAGGCGGCCAGGGTCCGTCGGGTCGGGTGCCGAGGCCACGTCTCCGTAGGCGGGCGCGTGGCTGGCGATGGCCTCCGCCTCGACCGTGCCGGCATCCGCTTCGGGATGGGCCGCGACCGCGCCCATGGGGGTACGGGCCGCTGCCGCCGAGGTGTACCGCCAAGCCGCGTACGTCAGGAGCCCGCCGGTGAGGGCGATGCCGGTGCCGAGGACCGAGGTGGTGAGGGTGGGGGCGAGTTCGCCGCCGTCGAACCAGCCGGGGAGCGTGCCGTAGGAGAGCGCGCCCAGGGCGAGGGACGGTACGGCCAGCACCCACAGCACCACGGTCATGGTGAGGGGCTGGCGGCCGTGGTCGGGGGCTTCGGCGCCCCG
This sequence comes from Streptomyces sp. NPDC002643, assembly GCF_053592555.1. NCBI lineage: Bacteria > Bacillati > Actinomycetota > Actinomycetes > Kitasatosporales > Streptomycetaceae > Streptomyces > Streptomyces sp. NPDC002643. The sequence continues at coordinate 205,694 of NZ_JBSFVY010000014.1, read as the reverse complement.
GCCCCGGAAGGAGAGCAGCCACAGGCGGGTGGCGTACGCGGCCGTGAGCAGGGCCGTGAGGAGGCCTGCGACGAGGACGGTCCAGCCGACGGCGCCGGGGACGTGCTCGGTGTGGCCGGTGGCGGCGTGCTCGGCTGCTCCGAGGACGGACTCCTTGGAGAAGAAGCCGCTGAAGGGCGGGATCGCGGCGAGGGCGAGGAGAGCGACGGTCATCGTCCAGTAGGCGTCGGGAACGCGGGCGCGCAGGTCGCTCATGCGGGACATGGCGGCCAGGGAGTTGGTCCCGGCGGCGTGGATGATCACGCCGGCGGCGAGGAACAGCAGGGCCTTGAAGGCGCCGTGGGAGAGGAGGTGGAAGACGGCGGCCTCGCGGTCGCCCACGGCGAGGGCGCCGGTCATGTAGCCGAGCTGGCCGATCGTCGAGTAGGCGAGGACGCGCTTGATGTCGTCCTGGGCGAGGGCGGCGAGGCCCGAGCCGACCATGGTGACGGCGGCCATGACGGCGAGGACGACCAGGGCCGCCGAGGAGGCGGCGAAGACCGGGAGGAGACGGGCGATGAAGTACACACCGGCGGCGACCATCGTCGCGGCGTGGATCAGCGCGGAGACGGGGGTCGGGCCCGCCATCGCGTCGGGGAGCCAGGTGTGCAGCGGGAACTGGGCGGACTTGCCCGCCACACCGGCGAGGAGCAGCAGGGCGATCAGTGTCGGATGGTCGAGGCCGCCTTCGGCGACGGAGCCGAGGATGCGGGTGATGCGGAACGAGCCGGCGTCCGTGGCGAGGGCGAACAGACCGATCAGGAAGGGGACATCACCGAGCTTGGTGACCAGGAAGGCCTTGAGGGAGGCGGCGCGGGCCTCCGGGGTCTCCCAGTAGTGGCCGACCAGGAAGTACGAGCAGATGCCCATGATCTCCCAGCCGACCAGGAGCACCATCAGGTCGCCGGAGTAGACGACGAGGAGCATCGCGGAGGTGAAGAGGGAGACAAGAGCGGCGTACGAGGGGTAGCGCGGGTCGTCGCGGAGATAGCCCGTCGAGTAGATCTGCACGCAGGTCGCGACCAGGCAGACCAGGACGGCGACGAGGGCGGCGAAGCCGTCGATGTGCAGGGCGAGTTCGATGGGGATCGAGCCGGTGGGCGTCAGCTGGGTGGCGGCGTTCACGGCCTGGTCGCCGCCCTGGCGTAGGGCGACCACGACGGCCAGGGCGAAGGCGGTGAGGGTGGGCAGTACCGCCAGGGGGCGGACGAAACCGGGGGCGGTGCGGCCGAGGAGCAGGCCGGCGGCGGCGCCGAGGAACGGGAGAAGGGGGACGAGGACGGCGAGGGTGGTCGTGGTCACGCGGTGGCCTCAGCCTTCTCGGTCCGTCCGGCCGGCTCGGCCTGGTCGGCCTTGTGGGCGTCGCTGTCGGAGTCGGGGCCATCGGTCCCGGGGCGCTCGGCGGTGTCGCGGAGCTTGTCGATGTCGGCGGTGCCGCGGTTGCGGTGGACGGCGAGGACGATCGCCAGGCCGATGCCGATCTCGGCGGCGGCGATGGTGATGGTGAACAGGGTCAGGGCCTGACCGGAGTGCAGGGTCTCGTCGGCGGCCTCGCTGAGCCAGACGTCGAAGGCGACGAGGTTGAGGTTGACGGCGTTGAGCATCAGCTCGACGGACATCAGGACCAGGATCGCGTTGCGGCGGGCGAGGACTCCGTAGAGGCCCGTGCAGAAGAGGAGGGCGGAGAGGACGACGGGGTAGGCGAGGTGCATCAGGGGGTGCCTCCCTCGACTGCCTTGGAATCCTCGGGCGACTGTGCCCGTGCGGCCTGTTCGGACCGTTCGGCCTGATGGGCGAGTTCGGTCTGCTGGGCCTGTCCGACCCGTTCGGTCTGTTGGGTCGGATCAGCTGAATCGGCCGGTTCGGATGGATCAGATGGGTCGGCTGATTCGGTGGTTTCGGCCGTCACGGAGGGGTTCTTTCGCCCGATCGGGTGATTCCGGGAATTCGGGATGGATGGGGAACCACCGGTCGCGGCCCGGGAGTTCACAGGGGGAGAGCTCGACTCCGCCCTCTTCTTGCGGGAGAGGACGATCGCTCCGACCAGGGCGGCCAGGAGGAGGACGGAGAGGGCCTCGAAGGGGAGGACCCAGTTCTGGAAGAGGCTCTCGCCGGTGGTTTCGGTGGAGCCGGCGGTGGGGTCGTCGAGGCCGATCCAGGTGGCGCGGAAGGCATCGACCACGACCCAGACGAGGGCGGCGGCAGCGGCCGCAGCGACGGCGAGGGCGGCCCACCGGTTGCCGGAGTCGGCGTCCGGGGAACGGCCGATGGGGGCCTTGGTGAGCATCAGACCGAAGAGGAGGAGGACGACGACGGAACCGACATAGATGAGGACCTGCACCCAGGCGATGAACTCCGCGGTGAGGAGGAGGTATTCGACGGCGAGGCCGCCGAGGGCCACGACCAGCCAGAGGGCGGCGTGCACGAGCTGGCGGGTGGTGACGGTGACGATCGCGGCGCCGAAGGTGACCAGGCCGACGAGGAGGAAGGCGATCTCGACGCCGGTCGGGGAGAGGAAACCTCGGGTCTCGACGGCGGAGAGGGGCAGTGTGGGGTGCGTCGTGGCGGCGAGGGCGGACGCGGCTGCGGCGGGACTCACGAGGCCCCCTCCCCCGGCTCGGTCGGCTTGGGCGACTCGGACTGCTTCGGCGGCTCGGTCGGCCCGGGCCGGGTGGTGGGGCGGGAAGCCTGCTCCGGGTGAGGAGGCTGGTCCGGCTGCTGCGTGGCGGCCAGCTTCTCGGCGGTCTTGCGGGCGGCGGCGATCTCCTTCGGTTCCTCGGCGGCGGGGTCGAGGGCCGGTGGGGCGGGGACGGTCCACATCCACTCGCGGAGCTTGTCGCGTTCGTGGGTGAGTTCGTGGATGTCGGTCTCGGCGTACTCGAACTCCGGGGACCAGAAGAGGGCGTCGAAGGGGCACACCTCGATGCAGATACCGCAGTACATGCAGAGGGAGAAGTCGATGGCGAAGCGGTCGAGAACGTTCCGGCTGCGCTCGCGGCCACCGGGGGCGGCGGGCGGGACGGTCTCCTTGTGGGAGTCGATGTAGATGCACCAGTCCGGGCACTCACGGGCGCACAGCATGCAGACCGTGCAGTTCTCCTCGAAGAGGCCGATGACGCCGCGGGTGCGGGGCGGCAGCTCGGGCTGGGTGTCCGGGTACTGCTCGGTGACGGACCTACGCGTCATCGTGCGGAGGGTGACGGCCAGGCCCTTGGCGAGGCCGGAGCCGGGGATCGACAGGCGAGGCCGCCCGGAGGGCGTCGTTGCGGAGTGGTGGCCGAGCGACGGGCGGGACATCAGAGGAACACCACCTTGACGACGCCGGTGAGGGCGATCTGGGCGAGAGAAAGGGGGACGAGGAGGGTCCAGGAGAGTTTCTGGAGCTGGTCCTCGCGCAGGCGGGGATAGGTGACGCGGAGCCAGATGACGAGGAAGGCGAGGACTGCCGTCTTGAGGAGAGTCCAGACCCAGCCGAGGCCGTCGGCACCGCCGGGGCCGTGCCAGCCGCCGAGGAAGAGGACGGTGGTCAGACCGCACAGGACGACGATTCCGGCGTACTCGGCGAGGAGGAAGAGAGCGAAACGGAGGCCGGTGTACTCGGTGTAGGCGCCGAAAATGATCTCGGAGTCGGCGACGGGCATGTCGAAGGGCGGGCGTTGGAGTTCGGCGAGGCCGGCGACGAAGAAGACGATGGCGCCGACGATCTGCCAGGGCAGCCACCACCATTCGAAGGCGTCGAGGATGCCGGGGAGGGAGACCGTTCCGGCCGCCATGGCGACGGAGGCGGCCGTCAGGAGCATGGGGAGTTCGTAGGCGAGGAGTTGGGCGGCGGTGCGGAGGCCGCCGAGGAGGGAGAACTTGTTGGCGGAGGCCCAGCCGGCCATGAGGGAGCCGAGGACGCCCACGCCCATCACGGCGAGGACGAAGAAGATGCCCGCGTCGACGACCTCGCCGACCGCGCCCTCGCCCGGGCCGATGGGGATGGCCACGAGGACGAGGAGGTAGGGGAGGAGGGCGACGGCGGGGGCAAGTTGGAAGATGCGGCGGTCCGCGCCGGCCGGGACGACGTCTTCCTTCTGGGCGAACTTGACGCCGTCGGCAACGAGTTGGGCCCAGCCGTGGAAGCCGCCCGCGTACATGGGGCCCAGGCGGCCCTGCATATGGGCCATGACCTTGTGTTCGGTCTGGCCGATGATCAGGGGGAAGGTGAGGAAGACGACGAAGACGAGGAGGAGTCGCAGGGCGACGTCCAGGGCGTCGTTCACTGCGGGCCTCCTGTGGGGGCTTCGGGGTCGGGGTTCTCGGGGGTCGGGGTGACGGTGTCGCCGCGCGGAGCGTCCGTGCCGGTGGCGGCCGGGTCGGGGCCAGCCGGGTCGGGGGCAGCCTCGTCCGGGGACTCGGTGGGGAGGGGCTTGGCTGCTGAGGGTTCCTCGGGTGACCTGGGCGGCTGTGGCGTGGGCTCGGGCTGGGCCTTGGACTCGGGCTCGCGCAGGGCGTGAGGCGCGGGTTCGGTGTCGGCCCCGGCCCCGGGCTTGGGCTCGGTGTCAGGCGCGGGTTCGGCCTCGGGTGCCAGTTCGCCATCGTGCCTCGCCTCGGCCTCGGGGGCGGGCTTGGCCTCGGGCGCGGGCTCACGGTCGGTGTCGGCCCCGGGCTCAGGTGCGGGCGCGGGTGTCGGCTCGTCGAAGGCCGGGCGGGCGTGGTGCCAGGGGGCGTCCGCGCTACGGGGGGCGGGGCGTGAGGGGGTGGGGCGCGTCGGCTCGGTCGGGGCCGAGGGTGCGTCGGGGGTTGGGGCACCCGGAGTCGAGGGTGCCGAGGGCTTGTCGGCGCGGGGCGGGGCCTCGGGGGGCTGGTGCTGGCTGGCCGAGCCCTCCGAAGCGCTTCGGCTACGGCGCGGTGACGCCGGGGGCGTCGGCGGGCCGGTCGGGGTGCCGGGTGCCGCACCGGGGGCGTTCTGGCTGGCGGAGCCCTGGGCAGCGGTGCGGGTGCGGCGTGGGCGAGGGGACGCCGGAGGGGACGGCTCGCCCGGGGTCGAGGGCTCGGGTGGTGTGCTCTCGGCCGGGGGCTGGCTGGCGGAGCCCTGGGCGGCCGTGCGGGTGCGGCGTGGGCGAGGGGACGCCGGAGGGGACGGCTCGCCCGGGGTCGAGGGCCGGCTGGTGGAGTCCTCTGTTGTTGTGCGGCGGGGGGCTGCGGTTCGGGTGGGGCGGGTGGGGGGTGGGGGGAGTTGGCCCTTTTGGGGGCCCCATTCGTTGGGGTCGGGGACGCCGGGGGGGAGCATTTGGCGGCGCTTGGGGGCGCCGTGGGCCGTACCGGCTGCGGGCTCGCCCGGTTCCTTGGCGCCGGGCCAGGGCTTGGCGACTCGGGCGGCGAGGACGAAGTCCTTGCGGAGGGGGTGGCCCTCGAAGGTTTCGGGGAGGAGGAGGTGGTCCAGGGCGGGGTGGCCCTCGAAGCGGACGCCGAACATCTCGTGGGTTTCGCGTTCGTGCCAGGCGGCGCCGGCGTAGATGTCGACGGCGGTGGGCAGGACCGGGGACTCGTGGGGGACGGTGGTGCGGAGGAGGAGGCGTCGGACGGGGGCGAGGGCGACGACGTGGGCGGAGACGCGGAAGCCGGTGCCGGGTTCGTCGACGGCGCTGAGCCAGTCGAAATAGGTGCAGCCCAGGGTGGTGTGGGCGGTGCGCAGGGCCTGGGGCCAGGTGGTCGGCGGGACGTCGACGGTGAGGACGTCGTAGGACTCCTCGGCGGTGGCGTCGGGGCCGAAGAGTTCCTCGACGGGGGCGGGGAGCCAGCCGGTCATGGGATGGCCTCCCCGGTGTCGTCGCCCGAGGTGGCGGGGCCCGTGCCGGCGCCGGATGCGGGAGCCGGGGGCTTGACCAGGTCGCTCTGCAGGGCTGAGACCGAAGGGCGCGGGGCGTCGCCGTAGCGCTCCCCCAGTGACTCGCGGGCGATCTTCTCCTGGAGTTTGAGGATGCCCTGGAGGAGGGCCTCGGGGCGGGGTGGGCAGCCGGGGACGTAGACGTCGACGGGGATGATCTGGTCGACGCCCTTCGTCACGGAGTACGAGTCCCAGTAGGGGCCGCCGCAGTTGGAGCAGGCGCCGAAGGAGATGACGTACTTCGGTTCGGGCATCTGCTCGTAGAGGCGTTTGACGGCGGGGGCCATCTTGTCGGTGACCGTGCCGGAGACGACCATCAGGTCGGCTTGGCGGGGTCCCGGGGCGAACGGGATGACGCCGAGGCGGATGAAGTCGTGGCGGGCCATCGAGGCGGCGATGAACTCGATGGCGCAGCAGGCGAGGCCGAAGTTGAAGACCCAGAGGGAGTAGCGGCGACCCCAGTTGAGGATCACCTTCATGGGTTCGGGCGCGAGGCGGGCCAGGGCGCCGAGCCGCTTGGGTTCGGGGAGCGGGACGGGGGTGGTGCCCGCCGCGTCCGCTGTCGGCGATGCCTTCGATGTCTTTGGCTTTGGGGTCACGTCCATGCCAGGACCCCCTTCTTGTATGCGTAGAGCAGGCCCACGGCCAGGAAGCCGAGGAAGACGAACATCTCCACGAGGGTGGTAGCGCCGTAGCCGTCGCGGGCGAAGACGGTGGCCCAGGGGAAGAGGAAGATCGAGTCGATGGCGAAGATGACGTAGAGGAAGGCGTAGACGTAGTAGCGGACCTGGGTGTGGGCCCAGCCCTCCCCTACGGGGTCGACTCCGCACTCGTACGTCAGGAGCTTCTCCCGCGTGGGTACCTCGGGGCGCAGGAGTCGGCCCGCGCCGAAGGCGATGGCCACGAAGAGCACGCCGATCGCGGCGAGCAGTCCGACCACCGAGTAGGACTGGAAGTAGTCCGCCGCGATCACGTTCCCCGTGTGCTCCGCGCGCTCCGCCGTGACGGCGACGACGGTCGGTTCCGGCACGTCCGCCCCTCGTTCCCTGACTGACTGACTGATTGACCTGGTTGACCTGGTTGACCCTGACTGACCCCGATCGACCTGACGGATTCGGCTGACCTGGCTGATCCGGCTGGTTCTGATCCGGTGGCTGTACGTACGCGAGACGTACGGCGTTGCATCCGTCGCTGTTCGACGATCTGTACGCACGGGAGTCTAGGCCCTGCTAAAGAGACCGTAAGCAGGCCGTCACGGCTCGGCATGTGGGGGTGGGGTTTTCCCCAGGGGGGCGGGGCGGTTCGCCTCATGGCGTCGGTGGGGGTTCGGCGGGCAGGGTGAGGGGTATGACCGCGCCCCGCTTCGATTCCTCGTCGTCCTCGGCTTCGCCATCGCCCTCGCCCTCGCCCTCGCGCTCATCGGCTTCGGCTTCGCCCTCGTCGGCTGGGCCTTCGTCCTCGTCGGCCTCGGCGGCTTCGGGCTCGGCTTCGGGCTCGTTCCCGTCGGGTGGGGCCAGGCGGTCGTACGGTCGGGTGTTGCCGTCGAGTCATACGCCCGCCGAGCCGTTGCCGCCGCCTCGTGTCGCGTTCGAGGCGCGGACGTGGAAGGAGATCGCGCATCTGCTGCTGAACCTTCCGATGGCCGTGCTCGGGTTCGTCTTCGTGGTGACGGCGCTGTCCACCAGCGTGTTTCTGACGTTGACCGTGATCGGGTTTCCGCTGTTGGCCTCCGCGTTGATGGGTGCGCGGCAGTTGGGTCGGCTGGAGCGGATGCGGGCGCGGGAGTTGCTCGGGGTGCGGGTGGACGAGCCGAGTCCGTTGCCGTTGCGGGGTGGCGGGGAGGGGTTCTTCGCGCAGGTGTGGATGAGCGTGAAGGACCCGGTCGGCTGGCGTTCGATGCTGTATGAGCTGATCCGGCTGCCGTGGGGGATCGCGACGTTCGTGATCACTCTTGTGGGGTTGTTCGTGGCGTGGCCGGTGCTGCCGTTCGTCGTGCGGGGGCTGGCGAATGTGGATCGGGTGATGGTACGGGCGCTGTTGTCGCCGTCGGACGAGTTGGAGCGGCGGATCGCCGAGCTGGAGTCGGATCGGGGGGTTGTGGTGGACACCGCCGCGGCCGATCTGCGCCGGATCGAACGGGATCTGCACGACGGGGCGCAGGCTCGGCTCGTGAACCTCGCGATGGGGCTCGGGCTCGCCAAGGAGAAGCTGCTGGAGGACCCCGATGCCGCCGCCTCGATGGTCGAGGAGGCGCATGGCGAGGTGAAGCTGGCGCTTCAGGAGCTGCGGGATCTGGCTCGCGGTATCCATCCGGCGGTGTTGACGGACCGGGGGCTCGATGCGGCGTTGTCCGCGGTGGCCTCGCGGTGTACGGCGCCGGTGCAGGTGAGTGTCGAGCTTGTGGCTCGGCCTGCGGCGGCCATTGAGGGGATCGCTTACTTCACTGTTTCCGAGTTGCTGCAGAACGTGAGCAAGCACAGTGGGGCCAGGACGGCGGCGGTGGATGTGTGGCGGGCCGGTGATCGGTTGTTGATCCAGGTGTGGGACGACGGGCGGGGTGGGGCTCGGTTGGACGGGGGGAGTGGGATGGCGGGGTTGGCGGAGCGGCTGGGGGCGGTGGATGGGTTGTTCATGGTTGATTCGCCTGTGGGTGGGCCTACGACTATTACGGCTGAGTTGCCTTGGAGGGGGCGGTAGTTGGGGGCAGGGGGTGGCTTGGTACGGGGGTGGCCGGGGGGGCCTTGGGTATGTGGGTGACCGGGGTCTTGGTGAGGGGGTGCGTGGGGGCGTGCCTTGGTGGGTGGGTGCCCGGGGGTGGGGCTGGGCGGGCGTGGGTTGCGCTTGCCGGCGCTGACAGGGTGCCGCTGCGCCCACCCGTGCCGCCCCAGCGGCACGATTGCCCGCAGCTACGACGGGCTACGACGACTGCCGCGTGGGTGCCGCCCCAATAGAAGCGACTGCCTGCCCGCAGCTGCGACGACTGCCGGGTGGGTGCCGCTCCAGTAGCGCGACTGCCCGCAGCTGCGACGACCGCTGGGCGGGTGCCGCCCCAGCGGCACGACTGTGCGCGGCTACGACGACCGCTGCGTGGGTGCCGCCCCAATAGAAGCGACTGCCTGCCCGTAGCTGCGACGACCGCTGGGCGGGCGCTGCCCCAGCGGCACGACTGTGCGCGGCTATGACGACCGCCGGGTGGGCGCTGCCCCAGCGGCGCGATTGCCTGCGGCTACGACGACCCTGGGCGGTCGTTGCCCCAGCGGCGCGACTGCCCGCAGCTGCGGCGACCGCTGCGTGGGGTGCCGCCCCAGTGGTGCGATTGGACGCGGCTACGGCGGTGGGTGGGTGGTCAGCGCGGCGGTGTGGCTGTCCGCAGTTGTCTGGGGGTGGGGGGTGGGGAAAACCCCCGGGGCGAGACGCCGACCTGCTCCATGGTTGTGGAGGGGTGCGGAGAGGAGGGTTGGGGGTACGAGCTGGTGGTTTGTGTGGGAGGGATGGGAACGGTGATGGCTTCGGAGTACGGGTACGGGAGCTGGGGCGAGGAGCGGCGGCGTCATCGGCTGCCGGCGGGGGTTCGGGCGCCGTTCGAGGGGCGGACCTGGCGGGAGTTGGCGTATGTGGTGCTGAGCCTGCCGCTGGGGATTCTGATGTTCACGTACGCCGTGACCATGCTGTCCGTCGGCGCCGGGCTGCTGATCACCTTCATCGGCGTACCGGTGCTCGCCGCGGCGCTCGCCGGGTGCCGGGGCCTCGGGGCGTTGGAGCGGGTTCGCGCTCGTGCCCTGCTCGGTGTGGAGGTCGGGCCGCCGGAGCCGTTGCGGCCGAAGGGGCACGGGGCTCTCGCGTGGATGGGGGCCGTTCTGCGCAGCGGGTCGTCCTGGCGGCAGTTGCTCTACTCCGTCATCCAGTTTCCGTGGTCGGTGTTCTCGTTCGTCGTCGCGGTGACGTTCTGGACGTATGGATGGGCGCTGCTGACGTATCCGCTGTGGTTCTGGGTCTTCCCGGTGTGGGCCGGGCAGGACGGGCTGCAGCTCTACGGGGACGAGACGCACTCCGTGTATCTCGACAACCCGTTCGAGGTGACCATGACCGCGCTGGTGGGGCTGCTCTTCACCATGGCCACGCCGTGGGTTCTCCGGGCGCTCACGATGGTCGACCGGGTGCTGGTGGGTGCGCTGCTGGGGCCGTCGCGGCTCGGGGCTCGTGTGGTCGAGCTGGAGTCCGACCGGGGGGTCGTCGTGGACACCGCTGCCGCGGATCTGCGCCGGATCGAGCGGGATCTGCACGATGGGGCACAGGCACGGCTGGTGGCGTTGGCCATGGATCTGGGGTTGGCGAGGGAGAAGCTGGCGGAGGACCCCCGGGCGGCGGCGCGGATGGTGGACTCGGCGCACGGGGAGGTCAAGACCGCGCTTCAGGAACTGCGGGACCTGGCCCGGGGGATTCATCCGGCCGTGTTGACGGATCGGGGTCTGGACGCGGCGCTCTCGGCGGTGGCGTCACGGTGTGCCGTGCCGGTCGTGGTGGATGTGGAGCTGCCGGGGCGGCCGGTGCCGGCGATCGAGGGGATCGCCTACTTCACCGTCTCCGAGTTGCTGCAGAACGTGAGCAAGCATGCGGGGGCTTCGCGGGCGACCGTGGATGTGTGGAAGGTGGAGAACCGGCTGTTGCTGCAGGTCATGGATGACGGGGTGGGGGGCGCCGAGGTCGGGGCGGGGTCCGGGTTGGCGGGGCTGGCCGAGCGGTTGGGGGCCGTGGACGGGGTGCTCGTCGTGGACTCGCCGGCGGGTGGTCCTACTCGGGTGACGGCGGAGTTGCCCTGGCGGGTGTGATGGGCGGGCGGTGGGTGCCTTGCGGGCGGTCGCTTCCTTGCGGAGAGTGACTTCCCGGCGGAGGGTCGCTGCCTTGCGGGCGGACGCTTTCTCGCGGGCGGTGACTGCCTTGCGGACGGTGACTTCCTGGCGGGCGGTGACTTCCCTGCGGACCGTCGCTTTCCTTTGGGTGAGTGGCTTGTGGGGGACGCTTCGTTTTGGGTGAGCGTGTCGGGGGCGCGTCCGGGGGGCTCACCCTTGGGCGCGCTCCGGTTTTCCCGGCTGTACGGGCTCCGGTGTTCCCGGCGAGGTGTTCCGGAGGTCGAGGATCATGTCGAGCGACTGTGTGCCGTCGGTGCCGGTGAAGGGGCCGACCGTTCGGAAGCCCTGCTTCTCGTAGTAGCGGATGGCGCGTGGGTTGTCGGCGAGGACGCCGCCCCAGAGGATGATCCTCTTCTTGCCGAAACGCCGTGCGACGTCGGCGACGAGGGGGAAGACCTTGGTTCCCACGCCTCTGCCCTGGTGGTCGTCGGCCAGGGTCGGACCGAAGCGGCAGTCGGTGGCCGAGAGGTGGATTCCGGCCGTTCGGTAGCGGGTGATGTCCGAGGGGTGGAGGTCGAGGCTCAGTTCCAGGAGGCCGACGATTCTGCCGGACGGCACCTCGTCGAGTACCAGCCTGAGCTTGTCGTAGCGGGCGATCGCGTCGCACAGGTCCTGGGCGGCGGCGAGGTCGTAGCCGTCGAACGTGCTCAGTCGTCTCGATTCGGCGGACAGACCTTCGAGGAAGGTGGCCAGCCGAGCGGTGTCGGTGTGGGTGAGTGGGCGGCAGACGAGCTCCGAACCGTCGTCCAGCGTCACGCTCCGCGTCAGAAGGAGCGGGTCCTCGGCGACCGCGGTCAGGGTGAGCATCCCAGCACCTCTCCACTCGATTCCGGTGCGACGAACCTACCGGCAACCATTCGGCTCCGGCCCAGGCCGCACGCAACTCCCGCCCGGCCCGACGGCCCGACGGCCCCACGCCCCGACGGCCCCGACGGCCCGACGCCCCGACGCCCCCACAGCCCGGCGCCCCCACAGTTCGCCCTTCAGCAAACTCAGCCGTGTAATTCCGGGAGCCCCCATGTTCGGAATGGTGCTGTTTCGGGGGACCCCGTGGGGCGTTGCTGGGATGCTGGGGGTGTGGTGCGGGCGGGGGTCCGCCGGTCGGTTGGGGGGACGGAAACGTGGAGGACAGGGTGCGGGTGGTCATCGCCGAGGATTCGGTGCTGTTGCGGGAGGGGCTGACGCGGCTGTTGACCGATCGGGGGCACGACGTCGTCGCCGGGGTCGGTGACGGGGACGCGCTGATCAAGACGATCACCGATCTCGCCGCGCAGGGCGAGCTGCCCGATGTCGTCGTCGCGGATGTGCGGATGCCTCCGACGCACACCGACGAGGGCGTACGGGCCGCCGTACAGCTGCGTAAGCAGCACCCCTCGCTCGGGGTGCTCGTGCTGTCGCAGTATGTCGAGGAGCGGTACGCCACCGAGTTGCTCGCCGGGTCCAGCCGTGGCGTCGGGTATCTGCTGAAGGACCGGGTCGCCGAAGTGCGGGAGTTCGTGGACGCGGTCGTACGGGTGGCCGGTGGCGGTACCGCCCTGGACCCCGAGGTCGTCGCACAGTTGCTCGGGCGCAGCCGTAAGCAGGATGTGCTCGCCGGGCTCACCCCGCGTGAGCGGGAGGTGCTGGGGCTGATGGCGGAGGGGCGCACAAACTCGGCGATCGCCCGGCAGCTGGTCGTCAGCGACGGTGCCGTCGAGAAGCACGTCAGCAATATCTTCCTGAAGCTCGGGCTCTCCCCCAGCGACGGCGACCACCGACGCGTCCTCGCCGTCCTCACCTACCTCAACTCATGAGCGCGTACCTCGGTTCATGAACGAGGTGGCCCTTCGCCGCCCCAGGGGTACCCGGTGACCATGGCCGCTCCACGGGTACCCGGTGACCAAGGTCACCGGCTCATCCCATCGGCCCCCGGGCATCTCTCTGATACGAGAACCGGCGACCGATGGAGGGCGTCTTCGCCGGCACCCTGCCGGGGTGGGCGAAACGTGACAAGTCAGGGCGTCGAAGTATCGCGGAAGCCATCTGTGAGCCGTCTCAAAACATCGTCCATCAGGCGAAAGCGCGAGGGAAGGTCACCTTCGCCGACGTAGGGTTGGTGCTGGGAAGGCCTGCGGGACGGCCGTTCCCGGACAGCCGCCTCAAGGGAGGTCCAGTTCAGTGACCAGCCAGGTCAGCAGCCCAGCGGAGCAGGCCGACGAGGCCGTTTTGGGAGAACTGAGGGAGCAGCGCAAACCGGCGGGGACAGCGGGGGCGAAGGATGTCCGTCGACTCGATCGGGTGATCATTCGGTTCGCGGGCGACTCCGGTGACGGGATGCAGCTCACCGGTGACCGCTTCACCTCCGAGACGGCCTCCTTCGGAAACGATCTGTCGACGTTGCCGAACTTCCCCGCCGAGATCCGGGCCCCCGCCGGCACCCTCCCGGGCGTGTCCAGCTTCCAGCTGCACTTCGCCGACCACGACATCCTCACCCCGGGTGACGCACCGAACGTCCTGGTCGCCATGAACCCGGCCGCCCTCAAGGCCAACATCGGCGACGTACCGCGCGGCGCGGAGATCATCGTCAACACGGACGAGTTCACCAAACGGGCGATGCAGAAGGTCGGATATGCGACGAGCCCGCTGGAGGACGGGTCGCTGGACGGATACAGCGTGCATCCGGTGCCGCTGACCACCCTGACCGTCGAGGCCCTCAAGGAATTCGACCTCACCAGGAAAGAGGCCGAGCGCAGCAAGAACATGTTCGCGCTCGGCCTCTTGTCTTGGATGTACCACCGGCCGACCGAGGGCACCGAGAAGTTCCTGAGGTCGAAATTCGCCAAGAAGCCCGATATCGCCGCCGCGAACATCGCCGCGTTCCGCGCCGGGTGGAACTTCGGGGAGACCACCGAGGACTTCGCCGTCTCGTACGAGATCGCCCCGGCGACCCAGGCGTTCCCGGTCGGCACGTACCGGAACATCTCCGGGAACCTGGCCCTGTCGTACGGGCTGATCGCCGCCTCCCGTCAGGCGGATCTGCCTCTCTACCTGGGCTCTTATCCGATCACCCCGGCCTCGGACATCCTGCACGAGCTGAGCCGGCACAAGAACTTCGGGGTGCGGACCTTCCAGGCGGAGGACGAGATCGCCGGGATCGGGGCCGCGCTCGGGGCCGCCTTCGGGGGGTCGTTGGCTGTCACGACGACCTCCGGCCCCGGTGTGGCCCTGAAGTCGGAGACCATCGGTCTCGCGGTCTCCCTGGAACTGCCGCTGCTGGTCATCGACATCCAGCGCGGCGGCCCCTCCACCGGTCTGCCGACCAAGACCGAGCAGGCGGATCTGCTCCAGGCGATGTTCGGGCGCAACGGCGAGGCCCCGGTCCCCGTGATCGCCCCCCACACCCCGGCCGACTGCTTCGACGCGGCCCTGGAGGCGGCCCGGATCGCCCTCACCTATCGCACACCCGTTCTCCTCCTCTCCGACGGCTATCTGGCCAACGGCAGCGAGCCGTGGCGTATCCCGGAGCCGGACGAGCTGCCCGACCTGCGCGTCCAGTTCGCCCAGGGGCCGAACCACACCCTGGACGACGGCAGCGAGGTCTTCTGGCCGTACAAGCGGGACCCCGCGACCCTCGCCCGGCCGTGGGCGATCCCGGGCACACCGGGGCTCGAACACCGGATCGGCGGCATCGAGAAGCAGGACGGCACGGGCAACATCTCGTACGACCCGGCCAACCACGACCTCATGGTGCGCACCCGTCAGGCCAAGATCGACGGCATCGACGTACCCGACGTGGAGGTCGACGATCCGGACGGAGCGCGGACCCTCGTCCTCGGCTGGGGTTCGACATACGGGCCGATCACGGCGGCCGTACGGCGGTTGCGGCGGGCCGGGGAGTCGATCGCGCAGGCGCATCTGCGGCATCTCAACCCCTTCCCGAGGAATCTCGGCGCGGTGTTGAGGCGTTACGACAAGGTGGTGATCCCGGAGATGAACCTCGGGCAGCTCGCCCTGCTCATCCGGGCGAAGTACCTGGTCGACGCCCACTCGTACAACCAGGTCAACGGCATGCCGTTCAAGGCGGAGCAGCTCGCCACCGCTCTCAAGGAGGCCATCGATGGCTGAGAGGTCCACGTCCAAGGAGAGCGCCGGGGGCGCGGGGACGGACACGATCGAGGCGCTCTCCCTCGTGCCCAAGGCCGCGGCCAGGCAGTCCATGAAGGACTTCAAGTCCGATCAGGAAGTGCGCTGGTGCCCCGGCTGCGGTGACTACGCGATCCTGGCCGCCGTGCAGGGCTTCATGCCCGAGCTGGGCCTCGCCAAGGAGAACATCGTCTTCGTCTCCGGCATCGGCTGCTCCTCCCGCTTCCCGTACTACATGGACACCTACGGGATGCACTCCATCCACGGGCGCGCCCCCGCGATCGCCACCGGCCTCGCCACGTCCCGCCGCGACCTGAGCGTGTGGGTGGTCACGGGCGACGGCGACGCGCTGTCCATCGGCGGCAACCACCTCATCCACGCTCTGCGGCGCAACGTCAATCTGAAGATCCTGCTCTTCAACAACCGGATCTACGGGCTGACGAAGGGCCAGTACAGCCCCACCTCCGAGGTCGGCAAGATCACCAAGTCGACGCCGATGGGCTCCCTGGACGCCCCCTTCAATCCGGTGTCGCTCGCCATCGGCGCGGAGGCGTCCTTCGTGGCCCGCACGGTCGACTCCGACCGCAAGCACCTCACCGAGGTGCTCCGCCAGGCCGCCGCCCACCCGGGTACGGCGCTCATCGAGATCTACCAGAACTGCAACATCTTCAACGACGGCGCCTTCGAGGTCCTCAAGGACCGGCAGCAGGCGGAGGAGGCCGTGATCCGTCTTGAGCACGGCAAGCAGATCCGCTTCGGGGCGGACGGCGCGCGCGGTGTCGTACGCGACGACCTGACCGGCGATCTGAAGGTCGTGACCGTCACCCCGGAGAACGAGTCGCGCGTCCTGGTCCACGACGCGCACTCCCCCTCCCCCACCACCGCGTTCGCGCTCTCGCGCCTCGCCGACCCGGACACCCTGCACCAGACCCCGATCGGCGTCTTCCGCTCGGTCGAGCGCCCCGTCTACGACACGCAGATGGCCGACCAGCTGGACACGGCCGTCGAGCAGAAGGGCAAGGGCGATCTGGCCGCGTTGCTGGCGGGCGGCGACACATGGACGGTCGTCGGCTGACGGGACGGTCGTCGGCGACGGGACGGTCGTCGGCTGACGAGACGCCCCATGCCTTACGGGAGGCCCGCACGTCCTGCGAGGAAGCCCGCACGTCCTGCGGGGAGGCCCGCGCCGTATTTCGTCAGGCGCGGGCCTCTTCGTTCGTCCGGCGGCGGCCGTCGTACTCCTCGCGCGCCCGCTGCACGGCGTCCATGCGCTCCTTGGTCCACACGGCGAGGTCGCGGACCTGTACGGCGGCCTCGCGGCCGAGGTCGGTGAGGGAGTAGTCGACGCGGGGCGGGATGACCGGCTTGGCATCGCGATGGACGAGGCCGTCGCGCTCCAGGGTCTGGAGGGTCTGCGTGAGCATCTTCTCGCTGACGTGCCCGATGGCCCGGCGCAGCTCGCTGAAGCGGTACGACCGCTCCAGCAGCTCGATGAGGACGAGGACGCCCCAACGGCTGGTGACGTGCTCCAGGACGAGACGGTAGGGGCACATGCCCTCGGCGCCTTGCGGCGTGTAGGCGTACTTGGGCACCACCACTTCACTTACTGCCATGCCAGTACCTTACTTCAAAGTGGGTACTTTCGAAGAGTTAGCGCTACTCCTAGGGTTAGTGCCGTACCCGCCCAGGAGGAGTAGGAAACCATGAGCATCGTCGTCACCGGAGCCACCGGACAGCTCGGCAAGTTCGTCATCGAGGGACTGCTGGAGAAGGTCCCGGCCGAGCAGATCACGGCCGTCGTCCGCAACGAGGAGAAGGCCGCCGGGTTCGCGGCGCGCGGCGTGAAGATCGCCGTGGCCGACTACAGCTCCCCCGAGACCTTCGACGGCGTCTTCTCCGCCGGTGACAAGGTGCTGCTGATCTCCGGCAGCGAGATCGGCAACGACCGCGTCGGCCAGCACAAGGCCGTCATCGACGCCGCCAAGGCCGCCGGTGCGGCGCTGCTCGCGTACACCAGCGCGCCGGGCACGCTGACCGCCGCGCTCGCCGACGACCACCGGGGCACCGAGGAGGCGCTGCTCGCCTCCGGGCTGCCGTATGTGCTGCTGCGCAACGGTTGGTACAACGAGAACTACACCGAGCAGCTGGCTCCCGTGCTGGAGCACGGTGCCGTCACCCACGCCGGTGGGGAGGGCCGGATATCGTCCGCGACGCGTGCGGACTACGCGGCCGCGGCGGTCGCCGTGCTGACCGGGGAGGGGCACGAGAACAAGACGTACGAGCTGGGTGGTGACGCCTCGTGGAGCTACGGCGAGTACGCGGCGGAGGTGGCCAAGCAGACGGGCAAGGAGATCGCCAACAATCCGGTGACCGTCGAGGTGTACACCGGGATTCTGGCGGGGGTGGGGCTGCCGGAGCCGCTGGCCGCGATTCTGGCGGGGGTTGACGCGTCCATCGAGAAGGGGGAGCTGGTGGTCACGTCCGGCGACCTCGCCCGTCTGATCGGGCGGCCCACCACGCCGATCTCGGAGTCGATCGCGGCGGCGCTGAAGGCGTAGAGCCGGGGGCCGGAATCTTGCCGGCCGGTGGGTGCGCGGGTGCCGTGCCGCTGCGGCTGAGCGGGGGCGGGGTCTCGCTTACCGGCGCTTGCAGGGTGCCGCTCTCTTTGGGATGGGAGCCGCCCCAGCGGCACGATTGCCCGCAGTTGGATGAGACCACGCGACCTACCACCCCCGGCTGTCATGACCGTATTGCGATACGGGTATG
This sequence comes from Streptomyces sp. NPDC002643, assembly GCF_053592555.1. Classification (NCBI taxonomy): domain Bacteria; kingdom Bacillati; phylum Actinomycetota; class Actinomycetes; order Kitasatosporales; family Streptomycetaceae; genus Streptomyces; species Streptomyces sp. NPDC002643. The sequence goes on along the minus strand of NZ_JBSFVY010000014.1, from coordinate 187,985 downwards.
ACAGCCGGGGGTTTCGGCGTTACCTTCGTGGACTTGGGGTCGTACTCGGTGTGCGGGCCGGTGAGAAGGAGGGGACGTGGCGGCGCAGTCGCGGGGTGAACATCGGATAGGGCTGCTGAACGGCTTCGCGGCATATGGGATGTGGGGCATCGTCCCGCTCTACTGGCCGCTCCTCAAGCCCGCCGGCTCCGTGGAGATCCTCGCCCACCGCATGGTCTGGTCCCTCGCCTTCGTCGGCCTCGCCCTGCTCACCCTGCGGCGCTGGTCCTGGGCCCTCGACCTGCTCCGTCAGCCCCGCAGGCTCGGCCTCGTCACGATCGCCGCGGCCACGATCACCGTCAACTGGGGCGTCTACATCTGGTCCGTCAACAACGGCCAGGTCGTCGAGGCCTCCCTCGGTTACTTCATCAACCCCCTCGTCACCATCGCCATGGGCGTCCTCCTCCTCAAGGAACGCCTCCGCCCCGTCCAGTGGGCGGCCGTCGGCATCGGCTTCTCCGCCGTCCTCGTCCTCACCATCGGCTACGGCCGACCCCCGTGGATCTCCCTCTGCCTCGCCTTCTCCTTCGCCATCTACGGCCTGGTGAAGAAGAAGGTCAACCTCGGCGGCGTGGAGTCGCTCACCGCCGAGACGGCGATCCAGTTCCTCCCCGCGCTCGTCTATCTCCTCTGGCTGGGCTCCCACGGCGACTCCACCTTCGGCACCGAGGGCACCGGACACGCCCTGCTGCTCGCCTCGACCGGCCTGGTCACCGCCCTGCCGCTGGTCTGCTTCGGGGCCGCCGCGATCCGCGTACCGCTGTCCACCCTGGGGCTGCTGCAGTATCTGGCGCCGGTCTTCCAGTTCCTGCTGGGCGTCCTGTACTTCGGCGAGGCCATGCCTCCCGAGCGCCTGGCCGGCTTCGCCCTCGTATGGCTGGCGCTGTCCCTGCTGACGTGGGACGCACTGCGGACGGCACAGGCGTCGCGCAGGCAGTTGGATGCGCTGGGGGCGGCGAGCGTGGTGAAGGCGGGGGAGCGAGGAGAGGCTGTGGAGGCGGCAGAGCCGGCGGAGCCGGTGGAGAGTGCCGGGCCCGTGGAGCCCGTGGAGCCGGTGAAGGCTGTGGAGGCGGTTGCGGCAGAGGCGGCGCAGGGGACGGAAGCGACGGCGGCGGCCACCACGTCGGCCGACGCGAAGCCCTGACGCCCGCCGCGCTCACCGGCGCGCGCCCACACCCCGCACCCACCGGCGCGCGCCCACCCCGTACGCGCACCGGCGCGCCCGGCGCCCACCGGCCCACGCCCGCGTACGCACCGGTAAACGAACACCCCTGTCCAAATACCGCCCTTGACGGTGAGTCAGCCGCGCCCGCACCATCCTGGGACCTCATTCACTCGGGTTTGACATGGATGCGCCAACAGCGTCATCCGTGCCGGACCCCTTGGAATTCGGAGCCCCCCACATGAAGCTCTCTGTTCCAGTCACCGGGCGTGCCGCTGCCGCCGTGGCCGTCGCGGTGGCCACGTTGTTCACCAGCGGTTCCCTGGCCGGGGCGGCCCCCGCCCCCGATGCGGTGGCCGCGGCGGCACCCGACCTCCCCGTGGCCAGCGTCAAGGCCCATCTGACCCAGTTCCAGTCGATCGCCACGGCCAACGGCGGCAACAGGGCCCACGGTCGCGCCGGTTACACGGCCTCCCTCAACTATGTGAAGGGCAAGCTGGACGCGGCCGGGTTCGTCACGACCACGCAGTCCTTCACCTCCGGCGGGCGTACCGGCTACAACCTGATCGCGGACTGGCCGGGCGGCGACACCAGCCAGGTGATCATGGCCGGTTCGCATCTCGACAGCGTCACCTCGGGCGCCGGTATCAACGACAACGGCTCCGGTTCGGCGGCCGTACTGGAGACCGCGCTCGCGGTGTCCCGCGCGAACTACCAGCCCGCCAAGCACCTCCGGTTCGCCTGGTGGGGCGCGGAGGAGCTGGGCCTGGTCGGCTCCCGCTACTACGTCAACAACCTGTCCTCCGCGAACCGCGCCGCCATCGACGGCTACCTCAACTTCGACATGATCGGCTCGCCGAACCCCGGGTACTTCGTCTACGACGACGACCCGACCATCGAGCAGACCTTCAAGGACTACTTCGCGGGGATCGGCGTCGCCACCGAGATCGAGACCGAGGGCGACGGCCGCTCCGACCACGCGCCGTTCAAGAGCGCGGGCGTACCGGTCGGCGGCCTGTTCACCGGGGCCAGCCGCACCAAGACGGCGGCCCAGGTCACCAAGTGGGGCGGCACCTCCGGCCAGGCCTTCGACCGCTGCTACCACTCCTCCTGCGACAACACGTCCAACATCGACGACACCGCGCTGGACCGTAACTCGGACGCGGCGGCGTACGCGGTGTGGGAGCTGTCGGAGTAGGCGGTCCGCCGACGGCGGCACGGCGGCTGCCGAGGCGCGCACATCGTGTTCCCGGGGGTCGGTCAGCGGCGTGGGCCGCCGACCGACCCCCGGCTGCGGGCTGCTGCCGGGTCACTTGCCCTGGGCATGGGGGCTCCTGGCGTGGGCGGCGCTGTCCTTGACCTGGGCTCGTTCGGCAAGGCGGCCCATGCGGGTGCGGGCCTTTTCTAGTTGGTCCAGGTCGTCGGCGGCGGGGCCTGCTTCGGCGGCGAGGTCGGACCATACGGCGATGAGGTCGCGGCCGAGGTGGAGGCCCTGGAGCGGGTCACGGACGGCTCGCCAGGCCGCCGCCGCGCTCTGGATGTTGCCGTAGGCGGCGCGGGGGTCGTTCAGCCGGTGGCGGAGGGCGGCGAGGTCGAGGGAGAGGTGGAAGGAGCGCAGGGCGTCACCGGCCAAGTAGGCGATGTACGCGGTGAGTTCGCGGATGCGCAGGACCTCGGGGTGCTGGGGGCCGAGGGCCGCGGTGGCCTGGGCGACGGTCCGCTCGGCCATCTCGGCGGCCTCGTTGATCCGGCCCAGCTTCACGGCCTCGTTGATCTGCGACATCGGCTCCGCGAAGGGGGTGGCCGCGCCGCCGTCGGTCTCCTCCTGGTCCAGCACGGCCTCGGCGACCGCGTCGAACTCCCGTACGGGGGTGGGCTTCGGGCCCGCGTCCTCCTCCAGCGCCTTCCACTCGGGGGTGGAGTACGGCTCGGCCGTGGACTCCTCCGGAGGAGCGAGGGGCGGGGGTACATCGGGTGAGCCGGGCTCCGACTCCGCGTTGACCTCGCGGAGGGGCGCCGCGGTCACGGCCGGCATGGACGCGGGCAGGGGGGTGGGCGGCGCGGCCGGGGGCCAGGGCTGGGGGTCGAGTGAGATCGGCTTCGAGGGGTGTGGGGGGACGGCGTCGGTGGGCTGGGCGAGGGCCTTGGGCGGCACGGCGTCGGTGGGGGGAGGCGTGTCGGTGGGGTCCGCGGAGTGCGGCGGCTGTGTGGAGGGGCGCGGCCGCTCGGGATGCGCGGGCTCCGGGGCCGGGTTCCGGTTCGGCGGCCAGGGGTGGGGCTCCAGTGAAGTGGGGCCGGACACCGGGGGGTTGGAGGTGTGCTGAGCGGGGGTGTTCGAGGTGGGCGGGCCGAATGCGCCGGTGGGGGGCGAGACGGTGCCCAGGGGGGAGGCCTCGTCGCGGACCGGGCCGGGGGCCGGAGGGGCGACGGGGTCCGTGGTGGGGGTCGGGTCCTCGTCGGGCTCGGGTGTCGGGGGCGTGTGGTCGTCGGCGACCGGGACGCCCGGGAGGGTCAGGGGGAGGCCCGGGGTGCGGGGCGGCTGGGCGATGGGGCCGTCCTTCGGCTCGGGTACGGCGCGGAGTACGAACGTCGACGGGGCCACACCGCCCATCGCCGGCGCGGACTCCCCCTGCTGTGCCGCCCTGAGCGGCATCGTCCGGGGCTCCCGCTTCGGCTCCCCGGCCGACACGGGCTTCGCCGCGGAGAAGGGGAGCGTGTTGGGGTCGCGGTGGGGGTGTTCGGGGGCGGGTGCGGATACGGCTGCGGGTGCGGCGCGGTCCGCGTCGGGGTCGGCCGACCGGGCCGGAGGGGTTGTCGGGTCCGCCGGGGCGGCGGTCGGCTCCGCCTGGGAAGCGGTCGGCTCCGCCGTGGGCGTCGGCTGAACCGCCGCCAAGCGCATGGTGCCGGGCTCCCTCTTCGGCTGCGGCCGCTCATGAGCGGATGCCTGCGGCTGCGGCTCGGCGGGGGACTGTGACTCCGGCTGTCGCGGCGCCTGTTGCTGAGGCCGCGCATGCGCGGGGGCGGACTGCGGCTGGGCATGAGCGGAGGGCCGTGGCACCGGCCGAGCGGGAAGCGACCGGGCCTGCGGCGGCACGGCGTCCGCCGCCGACTCGGGCACCGCGCGCAGTACGTGCGTCGACTTGTCACGACGTGGCGCGGGCGCGGGCGCCGATGGTACGGACGACTCCGGCGGCTCGGACGACGTGGACGACGCGGGGACGGACGGGGGCTCGGCCGGAGGCGCGGGCGGACTCACGGGCGGAGGCAGGGGCATCGACCCGGCGACGGGCTCCACCGGTTCGTGTGCCCGCGCGTCTTCGTGCGACCGTACGCCTTCGTATGGCTGTGCCCCTTCGCGGGGCCGCACCCCTTCCTGGGCCGTGTACCCCCTCGCCTCCCCCACCCGCACCGGTTCCCCGGCGTAGTGGCTGGAGCCGTCCACCTGCACCTGGAGAGGGATGACGTAACCGATGCGTTCGTCGTGGACCGTGGCGAGGACGGGGTGGCCGGTGGCGAGGGCCAGGCGGTGGAGGTAGTCGAGGGCGGCGGTCTGGAGGGACTCCCCGGTGGACGGGAGGACGGGCATGCCGCCGACCGTCGCGCCGCCGTCGGCGTGGACGTGCACCTCGATCGGGGTCACCCCGGCCGGCATCCGTCCCGCCTGCTTGAGTTCCCGCTTCTGTTTGCGGCTGAGTCGAGTCATCGTTCCCTCACTCGGGTCGGTCAGAAGGAGAAACGGGAGAAGAAGGCGAAGCGGTTGCAGCGGGGTCGGACGGGGCCGCCGACGGGGGCGTCGCCGCCTCCACCGTACGTACGTCGTCCTTCCGCCGTGGCTCACCCCTGGCCGAGCGCACCGGCTCCACGTACACCGTGGCCTGTGGGCCGGTTCCCGTCCAGCCGTCGCGGCCGTACGCCGTTCCGTCGACGAACAGTGCACCATACGCCACGACTTGGGTGTCGGACGGTGCGTCACCGTCGTCGTCCGGCCCGACCTCGACCGTCGTCCATGCCCAGTGCCCGGCCCAGCCGTTCCAGAGGGCGCCCGCGCCACCGGCCACGGACGCGGGTACGGCGACCGCCGCCCTGCCGAGCCTCATCGTCGTCCCCCTCCGCACCGTACGCCGCCCGTCCCGAGGCCGCCGCCGACGCCCTGTTCCGCCACGTCGGCCTCGCCTCCCCCGCTCACCGCGACCATCATCACGACGGGCTTCAGCACACCGCCGCGTCAGTCGAGTCTCTCCGCTCACCCCCACTCCCCGCGTCACCAGCGCGTCACAGGCTCGTCGCAGGAACTCACCTCCGGACTCCTCCAAGTCGTCCGTCCCCCGTGCGGATCGGTGGCGGTACGACGGAGCCGGTAAGGGAATGAAACGCCCTACGGGCCGGGCGAACCGACAAGCGGACGAGCTGACAAGCTGACGGGCGGGCAGATTCGTGGGTCGGAGTGACCGGCGAGGTCGGAGCGACCGGCGTTGACCGGCGAGGTCCGCAGGTCGGCGGGTGGGCGGGTGGGCGGGACCATGTGACGATGAGGCGATGAGCTGATGAGGCGATGAGGCGTGACGGGAACGTGGGGTGGAGAGTGGTGACGCGGTGATGCAGGAGAGCACACAACAGGGGGCGCCCGAGCCGGAGATCTGGCTGCGCGGGCCGGTCACCGAGATGGGACCGCAGGCGCCGCCGTCACCGGAACAGCGGCCCCAACCCGTCGCGTCCGCACGGCGGTACTCCTGGGTCGCGACGCACGGCGGCGCCGGGTCCACCACCCTCGCGACCGTCTTCGGCGGTCATGACGCGGGCCGCAACTGGCCCCGCCCCGAGCACGGGGAGCCGGCGTCGGTGCTGCTGGTGGGGCGCACGCATGCCGCCGGGCTGGACGCGGTCTCGCACACCCTCGACATCTTCCGCCGGGGCGACGCGCCGCCGGGGCTCGACCTCGACGCCATCGTGCTGGTCGCGGACGCGCCGGGGCGGCTGCCCCGGCAGCTCGTGCAGCACGTGAAGGCGATCGGTTCCGTCATCGACGTGTACCGCGTGCCCTGGGTGCCCGCCTGGCGCACCGGTGACCTGAGCGGCCCGCTGCCCCGCGAGAGCGCGGCGCTGGCCCGTCTCACGGGGAGGACCCCGTGAACACCCTGCTCACCGTGGCTGCCGTGGGCAACAAGCCCGCCGGGCTGCCGACGGCCGTCACCAAAACCTCGCCAGGGCGCTCGGCCTGCTCGCCCGACGGGTCACCGCCGGCGTCGTCACCGGCCTGCTGACTGTCGGCTCCCGCATCGCCACCTCCTGTGCTCGGGCGAGGCGAAGGCCGACGAGCATCTGAGCCAGTCCGCGACGGTCATGGGCGCCTGCGTCATCGGCGCTAGGGCGGGCCGATCGCGCAGTTCGTGATGCGGCACGCCGCCGGTCCGTGATGGAACACCCCGGTCCCCGGCCGGTTGTGGAACACCCCGCTCCGGGCGGGGGCGCCCGCTCCAGCCCGGCCGGGCACGACCGGCACGACCGGCGTCAGCGTCACGGCCGGCTTCAGCGTCACGACCGGCTTCAGCGTCACGGCCGGCTTCAGCAGTGATGTGACCGGCGCGACCGATCCAAGGCCGACACAGGGCAAGTCCGTCGGCCGCCTCGCACCCCCGTGCGGATCTGTGCGATGCACATCCGCCTCGGCAGATGATCATGCCGGTGGGTACGCTGCCGCTGGCCGGGCCGCACTCCCGCCTCGATGACCGGGTGGGGCGAGGGCTGAGGGAAGAAGCACCTCGGCTGGCCCGGCACCTGGCTCCCCCGGACCCTCCGGGCCCCGCCCCCGGCGCAGTCCCCCGTCCCATCGAAGCCCCGACACCGGGCGGCCCCGGCCGCTGAGCCGCCGGGAAGAACCCTGAGCCGCCACGAAGAACTCCATGAGGCCAATGAACCCCAGGCACCCGAACACCTCCCCCTCTCCGGACTCACCAGCCCCCGTCATCCCGGCATCCGGCTCCCTCTCAGCCGAGGGCTTTGCGGCGCTGTCGGCCGAGCGGATCGCCGCGGCCGTCCGGGCCGGGGAGTTGACGGCCGTCGACGTGGTCGCGGCCTCGCTCGCTCGGATCGAGCGGGTCGAGCCGGTGTTGTGCGCGTTCGTCGAGGTGTGGGCCGAGGAGGCGTTGCGGCGGGCGGCGGAGGTGGATGCCCAAGTGGCCGCCGGGGTGTGGTTGCCGCTGGCCGGTGTGCCCATCGGCGTGAAGGGGCGGAGCGGGGTACGTACGGCTGCGGCCCGGGCGTTGACGGCTGCCGGGTGCGTGCCCGTGGGGGCGACCTCCGTTCCCGGGCCCGGAACTCCCTGGCAGACCTGGGGGCTCGGGGCCGGTGGCCGGACCGTCAACCCCTGGTGCCCCGACCGGACTCCGGGTGGCTCCTCCGCCGGGTCCGCCGCAGCCGTTGCCGCGGGACTCGTACCGATGGCGACCGGGACCGACGGAGCCGGGTCGGTACGGATTCCGGCGGCCTGGTGCGGGGTCGTCGGCCTGAAGACCACCAACGGACGACTGCCCTCCACCGACCGCACGGGCCTCGCCGCCCCCGGCGTCCTCACCCGCCACGCATCGGACGGGACGGCGTATTGGCGCTGCGTGAGCGAGGCCGAGGCCGAGCCGGGGTACGTTGATGCGAGCCGGGAGGCCCGGGCCGAGACCGGGACGGGATTCGTCGACGTGGACCGCAGGGCCGGGGCCGGGACCGGGACATGCCTCGTCAAGGTGGACGGCAGGGTCGAGACCGGGGCCGGGACGGGATTCGTCGAAACGGGCCGCAAGGCCGGGGCCGGGCCGGGGTATGTCGGCGTGGGCCAGGAGGCCGAGACCGGGGCCGAGACCGGGGCCGGGGCCGGGGCCGAGACCGGGGCCGGGGCCGAGACCGGGGCCGGCTACGTGGGCGTGGACCGGGAGGCCGAAGCGGGGGCCCTCGGCGTAGATCCATCGGCTCCCCCCACCGCCCTCTGGTCACCCGACCTCGGCTTCGCCGACACCGACTCCGGGCCCGCCTCCGTCGCCCACGCCGCCGCGCTCCGCCTCGCGGACGCCGGACTCATACGGTTGGTACGACCGACCGAACCCCCGCAGTCGGACGAACCCGTCCGGCCAGGCGAATCCACACGGCCAGTCAGCCCCGTCCACCCGTACCCACCCCTGCGGTTGCAGGACCCGGCCCCCGCCTGGCTCGCTCTGCGCGCTGCGGCGGGCTCCGGCTCGGCGGCGGTGCGGGCCGCTCAGGCGATCCGGGCGGAGAACGATCGGCGGCTCGACGCCCTCTTCGCCGGTGTCGATCTGATCCTCACCCCCACCACGCCCAACGCCCCGCACGGCCACGAAGGCCCCGGTGAGCGTTACTCCACCGCTCTCACCTGGGCGTTCAACCTCAGCGGCCATCCGGCGATGAGCATCCCCGCGAGCTTCGACTCCGACGGCTGCCCGGTCGGGCTGCATCTCGTCGCCCGGCACCACGAGGAGGCCCTGCTGCTGCGCGTGGCGGAGGGCGCCGAAGCCATCCCGCCGTACCCGAACCCGTAGCCCCACCCGGACCCGTAGCCCTACCCGAACCCGAAGCACCGCCAGACCCGTAGTCCCACCCCACACACGCCAAGAGCAGGAGAGCCCCGTATGAAATGGACCGTCCACAGTGAACGGGCGATTCTCGACACCCCTTGGGTGCGGTTGCGGTCGCTGGATGTGGAGCAACCCGATGGGACCCGGGGTGACTATCACGTGGTCCGGCTGCGGGACCTCGCCGTGACCGCCGCCGTGGACGAACGGCGGCGGGTGCTGATGATGTGGCGGCACCGTTTCGTCACGGACACCTGGGCCTGGGAGCTGCCCATGGGACTGGTCGAGGACGGTGAGCGGCCCGAGGAGGCGGCGGCACGGGAGTTGGAGGAGGAGACGGGGTGGCGGCCGGGCACGTTGCGGGAACTCGTCTACGCACAGCCCGCAGCCGGAATCACCGACACCCAGCACTTCGTCTTCCGTACGGACGACGCCCGCCGCGTCGGTGAACCCACCGAGCGGAACGAGTCCGACCGGCTGGAGTGGGTCCCCCTCGCGGACATCCCCGCGATGATCAGCCGCCGCGAGATCGTCAGCGGCGCCACCCTCGTCGCCGTCATGGCCCTCCTCCTGGACCTGCCACCGACCACCACCGCACCAGCCTCTTCCGCGCCCTGAGAAACACGCGAGAACACGCGGGGACACACGGGACACGCAGGGACACGCAGGGACACACGGGAACACACGGGATCACGCGGCGGCACCCAGGAATGCGGATGCACACGCATATGTTGTCCACGCAGGTATTCATCGTGCGCCTCCAAGCGCACACGTCCAGGGGGATTCCATGACACGTCGTTTTCTCTTCGTGCTCGGCAGTGCCCGGCCCGACGGGAACAGTGAGGCCCTCGCCCGCGCGGCCGCCGAGCAGTTGCCGCAGGAGGTCGAGCTGCGGTGGCTGAGCCTGATGGAGCATCCGTTGCCGGAGTTCGAGGATCTACGGCACGACAGTGACCACGTACGGCCGGAGGGGGACAATGCGGCGCTGCTGCTGGACGCCACGCTCGCGGCCACCGACATCGTGATCGTGTCGCCGCTGTACTGGTACTCCGTCTCCGCCCAGGCCAAGCGGTATCTGGACCACTGGTCGGGCTGGCTGCGCACCCCGGGGCTCGACTTCAAGCAGACGCTCGCGGGCCGCACCCTGTGGGGCGTCACCGCCCAGGCCCACCCGCAGGAGGAGGTCACCGCACCCCTCATCGGCACCCTCAACAACTCCGCCGCCTACATGGGCATGAGATTCGGGGGCGTACTCATCGGCAACGGCAGCAAGCCCGGCGACGTACTCACCGACACGGCGGCACTCACCCGCGCCAAGACGTTCTTCACCCAGGAGGCACCCCTCGCGCGCTTCCCGTACGACACCGCCGGGGCCGCGTGACCGAGACCCCCGCGGTGACGCCCTCCCCACGGTGACGCCCTTCGCGCGGTGACGCCCTGGGTGACCCCCTACGCCGTGATGTTCTTCGTCGTGAATCTCGCCCACGCCGCCGAGCCGAAGACGGCGGCGTAGAGGGCCTGGAGGCCGAGGTTCTTCTGAAGGTCCTCCCAGTAGATCGGTTCGCGCATGAGATCGGCGAAGGAGAGCCAGTAGTGGGAGAAGAAGTAGGGGTGGAGGGCGTCCAGTTGGGGGATCTGGTCGAGGATCTGGACCGTGATCAGGAGGCCGACGGTCGTCGCCATCGCCGCGATGCCGCTGTTCGTGAGAGTGGAGATGAACAGGCCCAGGGCCGCGATGCCGGTCAGTGACGCGGCCACCGCGAGCGCGATCAGCAGGGCCCGCAGCAGGCCCTCCGCGAAGGTGATCCGGGTACCGGAGATCGTCGTCAGCTCGCCCAGGGGGAACAGCAACGCCCCCACGATCAGTGCGGACGTCGCCACGACCAGGGTCGCCGCCACGCAGAACGTCATCGTCGTCGCGTACTTGGTGATCAGCAGACGGGTGCGGCCCGCGGGGGCGACCAGGAGGTAGCGGAGTGTGCCGGCGTTGGCCTCGCCCGCGATGGCGTCGCCCGCGATCACTCCGATGGCCATCGGCAGGAAGAACGGGAGCGTCACCGCCAGGGCCGTGAACACCAGGAAGAGGCCGTTGTTGGTGATCTGCGCGATGAAGGCCGGGCCTCCGCCCCCACCTCCGCCGCCCGGTCCTCCGCCGGGGCCGGGGCCGTCGCCCGTCTCGATCTTCACCGCGATACCGATCAGGATCGGTACGGCCGCGAGCACGGCGAGCAGCGCGATCGTCCGCCACCGCCGGAAGGTGGTCAGCAGCTCGCTACGGAAGAGGCCGAGGGTCCAGAGGGGGCCGGGGGTACGGGTGGGAGCAGCAGGGGCGGGCCCACTGCTGGAAGGGGCGGAGGCCGTGTCCGCCACCGCTCCCGCGTCCCCGCCCGTCGTCTCAGCCCGCGACATCGAAGCCCTCCCCTGTCAGTGCCACGAACGCGTCCTCCAGGGAGGCGCGTTCCACTCCGAAGCCCCGGACTCGGACGCCGGCGGCGACGAGTGCCGTGTTCAGGTCGGCCACGTCACCGTCCGTCGGTGGTTCGGCCGTCACCCGTTCCCCTTCCGTGGTCACGTCTCCGACTCCGTGCTCCTTCAACACCCTGGCCGCCTCCGACGTGTCCGGGGTCGTGACGACCAGGCGGCCCCGGGCGCCGGCGGCCAGTTCGGCGACCGGGCCCTGGATGATCAGGCGGCCCCGGGACATGACGGCGGCGTGGGTGCAGACCTGTTCGATCTCGTCGAGGAGGTGGGAGGAGAGGAAGACGGTGGTGCCGTCGGAGGCCAACTCCCGTACCAGGGCGCGGATCTCGCGCATGCCCTGCGGGTCGAGGCCGTTGGTCGGCTCGTCGAGGACGAGCAGGCGGCGGGGTTGGAGGAGCGCGGAGGCGAGGCCGAGGCGTTGCTTCATGCCCAGCGAGTACGCCTTGGCCTTCTTAGCGGCGGCGGCCGTGAGCCCGACCCGGTCCAGCGCGGCGGCGACGCGGGTGCGCCGGGTACGCGGGTCGGCGGTGGGGTCGGCGGCGTCGTAGCGCAGGAGGTTGTCGCGGCCGGAGAGGAAGCCGTACAGCGCGGGGCCCTCGATGAGCGCGCCGACCTGGGGCAGTACGGTCCGGGTGGCGCGCGGCATGGGATGGCCGAGCACCTGGGCCGTGCCCGAGGTCGGCTCGATGAGGCCCATGAGCATACGGATGGTGGTGGTCTTGCCGGAGCCATTGGGCCCGAGGAAGCCGAAGACGCTGCCGCCCGGAACCGTCAGTTCCAGGTGGTCCACGGCCACTTGGCCGCCGCGGAAGGTCTTGGTCAGCCCCTGGGTGTGAATGGCAGGTGCGTCCGTCATGGCTCCCCTCGGGTGTACGACCGGCGGGCCGGGACGAGAGCCCCCTTGTCGGGCTGTCGCCCCGGCCCGCCGACCGGGTGTCGCTGCGGTGTCCGCGGTGGCCCGCGGTGGTCGCTACTCGGCCGCGTTCGCCGCCTTCACCAGCGCGTCCTTGGTGACGGCACCGGCGTAGACCTTGCCGTCCTCGGTGAACAGGACGTTGATCAGCCGGGTCTTGAAGACCGTACCGGAGCCGAAGTCGCCCTTGACCTGGTCGCCGAGCGAGTTCAGGAAACCGTCGACCCTGGCGTCGCCCGAGCCCGTGTCGGAGCCGCCGGGCATGGCGCCCTCGGCGCCCGTGTCGAACTGGGCGATGGTGCTCCAGCCCTCGCCTATGGTCTTCAGCCCGTCGAGGCCGCTCGCGAACTCCTCCTCGGAGCCCTCGAAGCCCTTGCCCGCGTCCTTGGACTTGTTGGGCGCCGCATCCCTGTCGAAGTCCTCGAACGAGGAGCCCTCGTGGCCGGACTTCTCCATCTCGTCGGCCTCGGTGACCTTCGCGCCCTTCGGCGGGGTGAAGTCGAACGTCGAGGCGCTCGGCTTGCCGAAGTCGACCTGGGTGAAGCCCGCGTCCACGACGGCCGCGCCGCCGCTCGCCGGGGTGAGCGTGAACTTCAGCGGCAGCCCCGTCTTGGAGTCCACCGCCACGGTGATCGCGCCGACCGTCGAACCGGACTGCTTCGGCTCGATCAGCAGTTTGTACGCGTCCCGCCCGGCGACCCTCATGGTCCCGTCGACGGTCACGGAGGTGGTGTCGTCGACGGCCTTCAGGGCCTCCTCGGCGAACTCCTGAGGCGTGGCCGGCACCTCGGCGGACGAACCGCCCTCGCCCTTGTCACCCCGGTCGCCCTTCTCGCCCTTGCCCTCGTCGACGCCGCTCGCGTGGTAGACCTCGTTCGAGGCGCTGTCGTACGCCCACATCTCGTCGCCGTTGTGGATGACGCTGTACTCGGCGGCCTCGTCCAGCAGGGACAGCTTCTGCTTGTCGGGGCCGTCGGTGGCCACGCGCAAGGTGTGTGTGCCGGTGGCCAGTTCGAGCAGTTTGGCGGAGGGGTCGGCGGACGAACCGCCGTCGCCCGAGCCGCCGGAGGGCGCCCCCGAGCCGAGGCTGTCCGCGAGTCCGCCCAGGTCGGGCAGGCCCAGATCGGTGGTGATCTTCACCGTGCCGGACACCTGCTGGACGTCCGACGCGGCGATCTTCTCGATGAGTTCCTGTGCGCTGATCTTCGGCAGATCCGGGTCGCCGGAGCCGGCGAAGGCCGGGACCAGCCCGATGGTCGCCGCCGCCAGGCCCACCACGGTGACCGGGACGACGTACCGCGCCGCCTTGCGCCGCCGCGCCGAACGCGCCTCCTCGGCCTCGGCCGCGAGCACAGCCGCGTCGCGGGCGCTGTCGTCGGTTTCGTACGGTGCCATGTGTGCCTTACCTCCGTCGTCGGCGGCGGCCTCCCCTTGAGCCGCCATTCTCACCCGAATCGGTGAGGAGTGGTGATACCCATCTGACCAAATCGGCCCGTGAGAGTCGTCAGACTCGGGAGCCAACTCGGCGTACTGCTACGGGATGACATGACGGGGCGACACCTCCACCCGACCCGTAGGGGTTCGGGGGGCGACCAGAGGGGTCCCGGAGGGCACTTGGACGAACGGCGCGGCCCATCGACAAGACGAGACGAGACGCGGCGCGGCGCACCGACAAGACTCACCGACAAGACGCACCAACGAGGCGCACCGGCAAGACGGGCGCGGCCATTGATAAATCGAGCCCGTCCGGCGATTGAGGACGAGCCCGAAGGGCGATGCCGGGGGCCCTGGGGGCGCAGCCCCCGGTTGGGTCATGGCACCCCCGGGTGCCTAACCAGCCCGGTGCACCACCGCGTCGCACAGCTCGACCAGCGCCGCCTTCGCCCCGCACTCCGGCAGCGGCGTCAGTACGGCCCGTGCCTCCTCGGCGTACCGGACGGTGTCCCGGCGGGCCTGCTCCAGGGCGGGGTGCTCGCGCAGCCGGGCCAGGGCCTCGGCGTGCCGCGCGTCGTCGGTCAGGTCGGAGGCGAGCAGCTCGCACAGCTCGATGTCCTCCGGCAGCCCCGTCCGCCCCGCCTGCTCCCGCAGCCGCAGCACCGGCATGGTCGGCACCCCCTCGCGGAGATCCGTACCCGGCGTCTTGCCGGACTCGTGGGAGTCGGAGGCGATGTCGAGGACGTCGTCGGCGAGCTGGAAGGCGACGCCGAGCCGCTCCCCGTACTGGGTGAGGATGTCGACGACGGTCTCGTCGGCGCCGGACATCATCGCGCCGAAGCGCCCGGCGACCGCGACCAGCGAGCCGGTCTTGCCGCCGAGGACGTCGAGGTAGTGCTCGATCGGATCGCGTCCGTCACGCGGCCCGGCGGTCTCCAGGATCTGCCCGGTGACCAGCCGCTCGAAGGCCTCGGCCTGGACGCGTACGGCCTCGGGGCCGAGGTCGGCGAGGACGTGGGAGGCGCGGGCGAACAGGAAGTCACCGGTGAGGACGGCGAGGGAGTTGTCCCAGCGGGCGTTGGCGCTGGGCACCCCGCGCCGTACCTCGGCCTCGTCCATCACGTCGTCGTGGTACAGCGTGGCCAGATGCGTCAGCTCGACCACCACGGCCGAGGGCACGACCCCCGGCGCGTACGGGTCACCGAACTGTGCGGCGAGCATCACCAGCAGCGGCCGGAACCGCTTCCCGCCGGCCCGCAGCAGATGCTGGGCGGCCTCCTGGATGAAGGGAACCTCGCTCTTGGTGGCCTCAAGGAGACCCTCTTCGACGGCCACCAGCCCGGCCTGGACATCGGCTTCGAGAGCCTGGTCCCGCGCGCTCAGCCCAAACGGCTCGACGACGGTCACGAGGGTTCTCCTGTCTGCTGACGTCTACTGACGGTCACACGGTCGGTCTGGTTCTCACGGTCGATGACACAGTTTGTCGATCTGTCGCTGCCATCACCCGAGTCAGCGTATCCGGTCACCTTTCGATCACCACCGAGGGCCTACGGCGTTCGGCCGCGCGATGTAGTGCGGGCCCGCTCATCAGGCACCCGGCGGCCGGGGCCCCGCCTCGGCCGGGGTTCCGCTCACCCGCGCGGACCGGGTGCCGCCCGGCCCTCAAGGGGCGCGGGGCCGTATCGATATGCGGCCACCGCCGCGTGGGCGCGAGCGACCACGACGGACCCGCGGTCGCGCACCCACTCGCACCCCACCCCGTCGCGCATCGCCCTACCCGAGTTGACCGATTTGCCGCATACCAGCGATTCACCCCACTCCTCCCGTGAGTTGAGTCACCCACCCCGGAACCCCCGCCCCACTCCTCATCCCTCGACTCCCCATTTGCAAAAGGCAAGTTGAACTCCACATTCCACCCATCATCACCCCCCATACCCACCGAACTCAAGGTCAACTACGCCAACCCGACAAGCCGGGGCTTGTTCACAAGATGTGCTGTCGCATACGTTCACACCCCGTCCGGACGGACCGCCGAATCCTGCCGCCGACCGGACTCCCCACCACGACCACTCATCCACGCGCGGCAGGAGCGGGGGACCCAGGTAAGCCGCCGGTCCGTTCTTCCCCCAACGGACCGGCTAGGGGTGAAGCCACGCACGTCACACACGACGCGCGCGGCCGGGCATCTCCCGCCCGAACCCGACAGCTCACCTCGCAGGCGCCGGAGAGGAATCCGCCATGCCCGGACGAGGCAAACACCGTCGCGCCAGAACCAACCCGCTCACCCGTGGCGTCATTGCCGCCGGCACCGGCGGGGTCGCGCTCGCCCTGCCGCTCACGGCCGCCACCACCGCCCACGCCGCCCCGCCGCCCCAGGCCGCGGTGACCTCCGTACAGGCCGCCCCGAAGTCGGCGGCGCCGACCGTCGCCCAGCCCAAGTCCCTGACGTACAAGGTCGTCTCGGGCGACACGCTCTCCTCGATCGCGCGCAAGCACGGGGTCAGCGGCGGCTGGCAGCGGATCTACCAGGACAACCGCAAGACCATCGGCGGCGACCCGCGTCTGATCCACCCGGGCCTGAAGCTGAAGCTGAACGCCACGAAGAAGCCGAAGAAGTCGGCGGCGTCGACCGCGTCCACGGCCTCGGCGAGCAACGGCTCCGGTTCCGGTTCCGGCTCCACGGCCGAGGCCACCCAGGCGTCCGTGAAGACCTACACCAACGACCTCGACGGCTGGATTCGCGAGGCGCTGGACATCATGGCGCAAAACGGAATTCCAGGAACATACGACGGCATTTACCGCAACATCATGCGGGAGTCGTCCGGCAACCCGCAGGCCATCAACAACTGGGACTCCAACGCCGCCGCGGGAACGCCCTCGAAGGGCCTGCTCCAGGTGATCGACCCGACGTTCGCCGCCTACCACGTGCCGGGCACGGCGTACGACCCCTTCGACCCGGTCGCGAACATCACGGCGGCGTGCAACTACGCCGCCGCGAGGTACGGCTCGATCGACAACGTGTTCGGCGCCTACTAGGCCTCCGGCCTCCTGTACCTCCGTTCCCTTGTGCCCCCGTTCCCCTGAGCCCGGCGCTCAGGGGAACAGCCGCTCCAGGACCACCGCGATGCCGTCGTCCTCGTTGGAGAGGGTCACCTCGTCGGCGACGGCCTTGAGTTCGGGGTGGGCGTTGGCCATGGCGACCCCGTGGGCGGCCCAGTCGAACATGGGGATGTCGTTGGGCATGTCACCGAAGGCGATGGTCTGGTCCGGCGTCAGTCCGAGATGGTCGGCGGCGAGGGCCAGGCCAGTCGCCTTGGTGATGCCGCAGGGCTGGAGCTCCACGGTGCCGGGCCCCGACATCGTGACCGTCGCCAGCGAACCGACCGCCATACGCGCCGCCGACGCCAACTCGTCGTCGGACAGATAAGGATGGCGCAGAAGCACCTTGCTGATGGGCTCGCACCACAGGTCGTCCCGGCGCGGTACGCGTACGGCGGGGAGCGTGGGGTGCGGCATGAGATAGCCGGGCTCGATGAGGGTGAGGCCATCGACCCCGTCCTGATCGACGGCCGCGTACACCTGTCCGACCTCGGCCTCGATCTTGCCGAGCGCGGTCTCGGCGAGTTCACGGTCGAGGGTGACGGACCAGAGCAGCCGGTCCGCGCCGGTGTCGTACAACTGCGCGCCCTGTCCGCACACCGCGAGCCCCCTGTTGCCGAGGTCGTCGAGGAGCGGTCGGACTCTCGGTGCGGGCCGTCCCGTCACCACGAGGTGCTGAGCACCGGCCCCCGTGGCCCGCGCCAGCGCGGCGAGGGACCGGTCGGAGAGCGTGTCGTCACTGCGCAGGAGCGTTCCGTCCAGGTCAGTGGCGATGAGTGAATATGCGGTGGGAGCGGCCATGATCAGAGAATACGGATGCCGGACCCCATCGGTTCGACCCGAACCGGCCGAGGTCCGGCATCCCAACGGCACTTGGGGCCCGCCCCGTCAACTCCCGATTGCCGAACGGAAGTTCAGGGGGAGCCTTTGGCAACTGAGGCCCACACCAGAAGGGGCGCGGGGCTCTGCTTACTTGCGGCTCCGCCGCGTGGGCGCGATCAGCCACGACGCTCCCGCATCCGCCGAATCACAACTCCTCCCGAGCTATTAGGCCCCCCCAACCCCCACTCACCCATGGGCCGCAGCCAAATGCCTCCCCAACCAAGGCGAAGCGAACTCCGTCCCACAGACAAACCGCATGACCGGCCCGTACGAGGCCGCAGCCGGCACCCCCGTGAAGTACAGCCCGGGAATCGACGACCGGAACCCGGCCCCGAGCACCGGCGCCCCCCGACTCACCGCCAACTCCGTCCGCACCTCATGCCCGAGAAACCCCATCGCCCCGAGATCGACGCGATACCCGGTAGCCGCGATGACATGATCGGCGCCCACCTCCGCGATCCGCCCGTCAAAGCCCCGCAGGGCCAGCAGCGGCCGCCCGTCAACAGCGCCCGCGCGCACGATGCGCGCGACCTCCCGCACTTCAACCCGCCCCTCGAACCGCTCGCGCAACCACCACGCGCCCAGCGGTCCCAGCACCCGGCGGACCAGGTAGTGACGGATACCGGCCGGCAGATACCGGTACGGATGCGGGTAGTGGCTGAGCGCCCACAGCGACCAGGCCCGTCCGAACGGCGACTCGGGGCGCAGCCTCGGCTGCTTCCACGGCGGCGCTCCGAACGCCACGGCCCCGCGCCCGCGCGCGACCACCCGTACGCGCGCCCCCGCCTCGGCGGCCAACACCGCCGTCTCCAGGGCGGATTGACCGGCGCCCACCACGATCAGGTCCTTGTCGGCGAACCGCCGGAGGTCATGGTGCTGGGAGCTGTGCGAGACGGGCCCCGTGGAGGTGGGCCCGTCCGGGGCCGCCCCCAGCAGTTCGGCGGGCAGATGGGCCAGCCCGAACAGCCCGCTCGCCACGACCACGGCCCGCGCCGCGAACAACTCCCCGGAGTCCAGCTTCAGTTCGAAACCGCCCCCCTTGCTCCGGTCCACGGAGACGACCCGCACCCGCTCCAGTTCGGGCACGAGCCGCTGCTGGAACCACTCCCCGTACGCGATGAACGTCTCCACGGGGATGATGTCCTCGTCGGTGACCAGCCGCCTGATGCCGGCCGCGTCGCAGTAGTCGCGCAGGGTGTGGCCGCGCTGCGGGGCGTCGATGTTCGAGGCGACCGGGGTCGACTTCAGGAGCATCCCGGCGGGCATGTTGTCCCGCCAGCTCACCATGGGGTCGCCGAACACCCGTACGGGTATGCCGTGCGCTCGTAGATGGGCGGCGGTGGACAGTCCGAACGGCCCGGCGCCGATGATCGCTACCGGTTGAATCACGAAGTCCCTCCCCAGGACGCGACGTGCCTACGCGATGTACCTACGCGATGTACCTACGCGATGTGCCTGCTTCGTGTGAGTCCTACGAGTCCTACTGGCGGTCCTACTGGTGGAGCCCTACTGGTGTTTGCGGCCGGCCCGGCCGGCCCTCCAGAACTGATGGAGATGCTTCACGCCCGGTCGCACGGAGCGCGCGAGCATCATGAGCAACGGCCGCGGGTCGTCGCCCGCGAACCACGCCAGCTCCGTACCGCTCGGGCGCGCGGGTGCGTGCGGTGTGGTGTAGCCGCTGCGGCGGTAGGCGAGCAGGGCGGGCGGATCGATGTTCTCCACGACGTAACGACGCCCGGTGAGCTGCTCCCCCTCCGGCACCGGACGCCCGGTCAGATCTAGATGCATGGCGCGGACGACGTCGATGCCCGCCTCGCTCTCGAACAGGCGGAACTGCGCGCCCATCCGCGGATTGAAGTCGAGCAGCTTGTACCGCCCGTCGCGCCGGTCGAACCGCAGATCGAGGTCGATGACTCCGGTGAACCCGATCTGCTTGATGAAACGCCCGGCGAGATCGGCGAGTTCCGGATTGTCGACGATGTACGCGTTCGCGGTCATCCCCGCGTGCGGTGGCCACGAGCGCACCTTCACCCCGGTGAACAGCGCGAGCGGGGCCGAGTCCGCGTCGAAGTACGCGTGCACGATCCAGTCCTCGGCGTCCTCACGGGGGAGGTACTCCTGAAGGATGACCCCGGGCCGCTCGCCCCAGCGCCGGGCGAGCCGCAGCAGCCCCGCGCGGTCGTCGATGCGGGTGGTGCCGTTCACGGCGGGCCGCCGGCGTCGTTCGAACGCCTCGCGGTTCTTGGCGACCACCGGGAAGCGGGCCCGTTCGGCGAAGCGCTCGACCTCCTCGTACGACTGAGGGAAGGCCGCGGCGGGGCTGGGGATGCCGTGTTCGACGCAGAGTTCGTGCAGGCCCTGCTTGCTGGCGAGGCGGCGGGGCAGTTCGGGGTCGACGCGCGGGAAGAGGAAACGCCCGCCCAGTTCACCCTGGTGCTCGGCGATGAGGACGGCGGCCTCCTCGTCGGTGGGGACGAGCACGGCGGACCGGCCGCACTCCCCGTCGATCTCCGCCCCGATCCGCAGCAGTCCCGCCACCAGCCGCTCTGGCTTCTCGGTGCCGGTGGTGGGCCAGACGAACGCGCGCCGCAGATAGCGCGAGGTCGCGGCCGGGGTCCAACGGTCCTCCGTGATCGCGTAGACGGGTATGCCGAGCCGGCCCAGGCTGCGGATGGCTCCGACCCCGCCGTGGTGCAGCGGATAGTCACCGAACTTGACGACGAGCGCCGGAACGCCTCGATCCGCCTGAATCGGCGCACACCTGTCACCCCTGGCCACGGGTCCCCCCACGTGTCCCCCCTACCGGACGCGGACCCACCCCGTCCGCGTTCCCCCAGAGGACGCTAAGCCGGAATATCCCCCTCCGACCCTCACCTATCAGGACATTGCGAACTCTTTAGACACTCCCCATCCTCTTCACACCCCCGTAACCTGTGCGGCGACCGGTTGGAAGTCCAGTGGAACGACGGCACGAGAGCGAGGCAGCACCCCATGCCCCCCTTGTCCTCCATGTCCCCCTTCGACCCGCCGGAGGGCCATCCCTTCGGGTCGCACAACCTCCCCTACGGTGTGTTCTCGCCCTCCGGTTCCGAGGACCGCACGGTGGGTGTCCGCCTCGGCGACCATGTCCTGGACGCGGCCGCGGCGGCCCGGGCGCTCGGCTCCCCCTACGCTTCCCTCCTCGCCCACCCCACCCTCAACCCGCTGCTCGCGGCGGGGCGCACCACCTGGTCGGACATCCGGCGGGCGCTGACGGGATGGGTGACGGTCCCGTCCCACCGCGAGACGATCGCGCCGCACTTCCACGCGCTGCCCTCGGTGACCCTCCATCTGCCGTTCGAGGTCGCCGACTACGTCGACTTCTACTCCTCCGAGAACCACGCGCGGAACGTGGGGCAGATCTTCCGCCCCGACGCTCCCGACCCGCTGACCCCCAACTGGAAGCATCTGCCCATCGGTTACCACGGCCGATCAGGCACCGTTGTCGTGTCGGGCACGGAGGTGGTACGGCCCTCCGGCCAGCGGAAACCTCCGACGGAACCCGTACCGGTGTTCGGGCCGTCGACGCGGCTGGACATCGAAGCGGAAGTCGGCTTCGTGGTGGGCGTGCCGTCGGGGATGGGGCGGCCGGTGGGGCTCGGGGCGTTCCGGGACCATGTCTTCGGCGCCTGCCTCCTCAACGACTGGTCGGCCCGTGATCTCCAGGCATGGGAGTACGTGCCGCTCGGGCCCTTCCTCGGCAAGTCGTTCGCGACATCGGTGTCGGCGTGGATCACACCGCTGGACGCGCTGGAGGAGGCACGGGTGAGCCCGCCGGAGCGTACGCACGCGCCGCTTCCGTATCTGGACGACTCGGCGGAGGAGCCCGGCGGTTACGACCTGCGGATCTCGGTGGCCGTCAATGGGCATGTGGTCTCGGAGCCGCCGTTCTCGACCATGTACTGGACGGCCGCCCAGCAGCTGGCCCATATGACGGTCAACGGGGCGTCCCTGCGTACGGGCGACCTCTACGGCTCCGGCACGGTGAGCGGCCCGACTCCCGGCGAACGGGGCTCCCTTCTGGAGCTGACCTGGAACGGCCGTGACCCTCTGGACCTTCCGACGGGCAAGCGGACGTTCCTGGAGGACGGCGACGAGGTGACGCTCACGGCGTGGGCGCCGGGGCCGGGGGACGTGCGGGTCGGGTTGGGTGAGGTGAGGGGGCGGATCGCTCCGGCGGTGTAGGGGGCGGGGGCGCACCACCTACAAGGTGAACTGGCAGGACTACGCCACCAGCTACAACCTGCGTGGTGGGCTCAACACCATCGTCACCGGCCCCGGCTCCCCTCTGACCTCCCTCGACGACCTCAAGGGCAAGAAGGTGTCCACGAGCGTCGGTTCCGCCGCGGACGGCACCCTCGTACGGGCTCTGCGGGGCGCCGGGCTCGATCCCGAGAAGGACATCGAGAAGCTCAACCAGCAGCCGGCCGTGGGGGCTTCCGCCCTCTCGGCCGGGAGTGCGGACGCACTCTCGCGGTTCGTGGCCTGGCCGGGGCTGCTGGCGTACCAGGGGAAGGCGAAAGCCCTCTACGACGGGGCGGAGTCGGACCTTCCGACCTTCCACGGCGTCACCGCGCGCGAGGACTTCGCCAAGCGGCGGCCCGCCGTGCTGGAAGCGTTCCTGAAGGCGCGGGCAGAGGCCACGGACTATCTGAACGACCATCCCGTGGCCGCCGCCGAGAAGGTCGCCGACGCCACCGGGCTGCCCGCCGAGGTCGTCTACCTCTACAACGGCGCCCATGGCATCGCCACGTTCGACCCGTCCCTGAAACCTGAGTTGATCTCGGCCCTCAAGCAGGACGTACCGATCCTCAAGGCGGCCGAGCTGACCGGTGACGTGGATGTGGACGCCTTCGTCGACGATCAGTACGTACGCAAGGCGCTCGGGACGTCCTCGTACGACAAGCGGCTCAACGCCACTCCCGCGGCGGCCCGGAGCGAGGTCTGGGTCAAGGGCGCGGCGGAAACCCGTACCCACGAGACGCCCGCCGAACTGCTCGCCCATGTCGCCGGGCACAAGGGCGACGTGCGTACCGCCTATGTGCCGGACACCACGACCGGGACGCAGTGGTTCGCGGACAAGGCGGTCTGGGTGGTCGATGGGGAGCGGTTGCTGCCGTTCGTCGCTCCCGCCACCGCCGCGTCGTATGTCTCCGGGCATGAGGGCGCGCGGGTCGTCTCGTACGCCGACGCGCTGGAGCGGGCGTCATGACGGCTCGGGGTTCCCACTCGTACTCGTATCCGCATTCGTACTCGTACTCGTACCGGGCGACCCGGTATCTCGTCCGCGTCGGCTCCCTGGTCGTGGTGCTCGGGCTCTGGCAGGCGCTGACCAGTCTGAACGTCGATCTGTGGCTGCGGTTCTCGCAGTTCCCGACGGTCGTGGACGTGGCCCGCACCTTCGGTGAGCGGGTGTCCGGGCCCGACTACTGGACCGACCTCACCGACAGCCTCACACACATCCTCACCGGGTTCCTGCTGGCGGCGGTGCTGGGTGTCGCGGTGGGGGTACTCGTCGCCCGTTCGCGATGGGCCGAGGATCTGGTCGGGCCCGTGCTGGAGGTGGTGCGGCCGATTCCGGCGATCGCGCTGGTGCCCGTGGCGATCCTGCTGTTCCTTTCCAACGAACAGGGCATCGTCTTCATCACCTTCACCGCCGCGTTCTTCCCCGTACTGGTCTCCACCCGGCACGCGGTACGGGCGCTGACGCCGGTCTGGGAGGAGGCGGTCCGCACGATGGGCGGCGGACGGTGGCAGGTGCTGGGCGGTCGTGCTGCCGGGGGCGCTGCCCGGGATCTTCGGCGGGCTGTCGGTGGGGATCGGGGTGTCGTGGATCTGTGTGATCTCCGCCGAGATGATCTCCGGTCAGTACGGCGTCGGCTACCGCACCTGGCAGGACTACACGGTCGTCGACTACCCCGGCGTCTTCGTCGGCATGACCACGATCGGCCTCCCGGGGTGGCTGACCTCTACGGCCGTGGAGTCGCTGGGCGTCGGCTCACGCGCTGGCTGCCGACGACCTCCTATGAACGTGCGGGGCGATCGAGGGGTTCCCGGGCGCCGATGCCGGGGCCGGGGCGTGTGCCGGGGCCTGGGCTGGTTGTGGCCGGGGGGGGACGGGGTCCGGAGCGCCGGTGTCCGAGGGTTCCGATTTGAATGCCGAGGAGGTACGTGGTGAGCACCTCGTCCGAGGCTGAGGCCGCGATGAGACCGCGACCGAGCCCGAGACCAGCAGCGGGACGACCACAGGAAACAGCCCTGCGCCAGCCCCAGCGCAGATCTCGCCGACCCCACCGTCATCCACACCGCGCTCACCTCCCTCACCGACGACCCCGACGCCCTGGTCCGAGCCGCCGCCTACGCCGCACTGGGCACGGTCGGCTCCCCCCCGCCTCTCGCTCCCCAGGCCATCGCCGCCCTCACCGACCCCGCCCGGCAGGTCCGATCGGGCGCCGCCACTGCCCTGGCCACAGTCCGCTCCGAACTGGCCGTCCCCGCCCTCGCCCAGGCCCTCAACGACCCTAACGCCGACGTCCGCAAGGCCGCCGTGCTCTCCCTCACCCACCACACCACCACCCCGGAGGCCCACACGGCCCTCACCACCGCCACCAAGGACCCCGACGCCGACGTCAGGGCCTATGCCTCCCGCGCCCTGGCCCCCGAGCAGCCAACCGGCGGAAGCACGGCACACCCCTGACGAGCCCGCAGCCCCATACGGCCACCGCCCAACGATCCGTCACGCCACAGCACCGGCACCGCTCGGGCCCGAGGAAGCAAGCGGTGGGTCGTGGAGCAGCGAACTGCGGGTCGTGGGGATGACCGGCAGCGCGTACGCCCCCGTGCGGCCAGGAGTTCTAAGCCCAGTCGTCATGCTCGGGCTCCGGCTCCGCGTCGGGCCAGTCGAATCCGTCGGCTTCGCCGACCGTCTCCGTCGCCGTCGGGGCACCGCTGTTCCCCGACGGCGACGAGCCATCGGAAGCCCCGCCCAGCGAGGCGAGCACGCTCAGCACCCCTTCGCCGTAGGTCGCGAGTTTCTTCTCGCCGATGCCGCTGATGGTGCCCAGTTCGGCGACCGAGGTGGGGGCGATGGTGGCGATCTCCCGGAGGGTGGCATCGTGGAAGATGACATAGGCCGGGACGCCCTGCTCACGGGCCTGTTCGGCTCGCCAGGCGCGCAGGGCCTCGAAGACGGGGAGCAACTCGGCGGGAAGCTCGGCCGCGGCCGCCTTGGCCTTGCGCTCGCCCCGACCGGAGCCGGAGGCGCCCGACGAACCCGAGCCTCCCGACGCCGACCGCGAGGTCACCGGCGGCTTCGCCTCCTTGCGCAGCGGCACCTCCCGCTCCCGCCGCAGCACCGCCCCGCTCGCCTCGGTGAGCACCAGCGTGCCGTACTCGCCCTCGACCGCGAGCAGCCCCTGCGCGAGCAACTGTCTTACGACGCCCCGCCATTCGCCCTCGGCCAGTTCCTCTCCGATGCCGAACACGGACAGCTGGTCGTGGTCGAACTGGATGACCTTCGCGGTCCGCTTGCCCAGCAGGATGTCGACGATCTGGACGGCCCCGAACTTCTGGCCCCGCTCCCGCTGCAGCCGCACCACCGTCGACAGCACCTTCTGCGCCGCGACCGTGCCGTCCCAGGTCTCCGGGGGTTCGACACATGTGTCGCAGTTGCCGCAGCCGCCGGGCTGGGGCTCCTGGCCGAAGTAGC
Source organism: Streptomyces sp. NPDC002643 (assembly GCF_053592555.1). Classification (NCBI taxonomy): domain Bacteria; kingdom Bacillati; phylum Actinomycetota; class Actinomycetes; order Kitasatosporales; family Streptomycetaceae; genus Streptomyces; species Streptomyces sp. NPDC002643. The sequence continues at coordinate 162,651 of NZ_JBSFVY010000014.1, read as the reverse complement.
ACAGCAGTTGACCCCTTCGGCACTGGGCCGTCTCGCACAGGGCCAGCATGGCGTCCAGATGCGCTGCCGCCCGGCGGCGGAACGCCTCGTCGCCCTCTGAGCCCTGAATGAGCTTGCGCTGCTGTATGACGTCGTTCAGCCCGTACGCCATCCATGCCGTGGAGGGCAGCCCGTCACGGCCGGCGCGGCCTGTCTCCTGGTAGTAGCCCTCGACGGACTTCGGCAGGTCGAGGTGGGCAACGAAGCGTACGTCCGGCTTGTCGATGCCCATGCCGAAGGCGATCGTGGCGACCACCACGAGCCCTTCCTCGCGCAGGAAACGCGCCTGGTGCGCCGCGCGCGTACCCGCGTCGAGGCCCGCGTGGTACGGCACCGCCTCGATGCCGTTCTTGCTGAGGAACTCCGCTGTCCGCTCCACCGAGTTGCGGGACAGGCAGTAGACGATGCCCGCGTCGCCGGCGTGCTCCTGGCGCAGGAAGGACAGCAACTGCTTCTTGGGGTCGGCCTTGGGGACGATCCGGTACTGGATGTTGGGCCGGTCGAAGCTGGCCTCGAAGTGCCGGGCCCGTGGCATGACGAGCCGCTCGGTGATCTCCCGGTGCGTGGCCCGTGTGGCGGTGGCCGTGAGCGCGATGCGCGGCACATCCGGCCAGCGCTCGCCCAGCAGGGACAGGGACAGATAGTCGGGCCGGAAGTCGTGGCCCCACTGGGACACACAGTGCGCCTCGTCGATCGCGAACACCGAGATCTTGCCGCGGGACAGCAGGTCCAGCGTGGTGTCCAGCCGCAGCCGCTCCGGCGCGAGATAGAGCAGGTCCAGCTCCCCCGCGACGAACTCCGCCTCCACCAGGCGCCGCTCGTCGAAGTCCTGCGTGGAGTTGATGAACCCGGCGCGGACACCCAGGGCCCTGAGCGCGTCCACCTGGTCCTGCATCAGCGCGATCAGCGGGGAGACCACGATGCCCGTACCGGGCCTGACCAGGGCCGGGATCTGGTAGCAGAGGGACTTGCCGCCGCCGGTCGGCATCAGGACGACCGCGTCACCGCCCGTGACCACATGCTCGATGATCGCCGCCTGCTCACCCCGGAAGGCGTCGTACCCGAAGACCCGATGGAGCACGGCCAGCGCCTCGCTGTCCACCGGGCGCCCCGCACCCGGGCCTCCGCCTCCCGCCCCGGGGTCCGGGCCCGTACCGCCCGCACCCAGCTCGGCCGTCCTGCCGTCGTCCACCATCACAACCGTCCCGCCCGTCCCGATCATCGCCCGTCCCCCGTGTCGTAGGTACTGCTCCGCCTGTGTCTTCCTCCAGCCCTTGCCACGATAGGCGCCCGCACCGACAGCCTCAGAGTTATCCACAGGCTCCACCCACGGAAGTGCGTCGCACGTGTGTTCAGCACGCCGGGTCTGCTCCGGCACGGACAACGGGACCCGGCCCCTCCAGGAGACCGGGTCCCGCCATATCGCACGTCCCTCGCGGAACGTCAGCGCACCGAGCGGAGCGTCACCGTACGAACACCCCCGCCTGCGCGGCCAGATCCAGGAAGTACTGCGGGGCCACACCGAGCACCAGCGTGGCCGCGACGCCCACCCCGATCGCCGTCATGGTCAGCGGTGACGGCACGGCGACCGTCGGCCCCTCGGGGCGCGGCTCGCTGAAGAACATCAGCACGATCACGCGGATGTAGAAGAACGCGGCGATGGCCGACGAGATCACACCGACCACGACGATCGCGCCAGCGCCTCCTTCCGCCGCCGCCTTGAACACGGCGAACTTCCCGGCGAACCCGGAGGTCAGCGGAATGCCCGCGAAGGCCAGCAGGAAGACCGCGAACACGGCCGCCACCAACGGCGATCTGCGTCCGAGCCCGGCCCACTTGGACAGATGCGTGGCCTCGCCGCCGGCGTCCCGCACCAGGGTCACCACGGCGAACGCGCCGATCGTCACGAAGGAGTACGCGCCCAGGTAGAAGAGCACGGACGAGACGCCGTCGGGTGTGGCCGCGATGACACCGGCGAGGATGAAGCCGGCGTGCGCGATGGACGAGTAGGCGAGGAGTCGCTTGATGTCGGTCTGGGTGATGGCGATGATCGCGCCGCCCAGCATGGTGACGATGGCGACGGCCCACATCACCGGCCGCCAGTCCCAGCGCAGGCCCGGCAGGACGACGTACAGGAGCCTGAGCAGCGCTCCGAACGCCGCGACCTTCGTGGCCGCCGCCATGAAGCCGGTGACCGGCGTCGGGGCGCCCTGGTAGACGTCCGGGGTCCACATGTGGAACGGCACCGCGCCGACCTTGAACAGCAGGCCCATGACGAGCATGGCGGCGCCGATGAGCAGCAACGCGTCGTTGCCCATGGTGTCGGCGAGGGCGGGGTTGATGTCGCCGATGGTGCCGTCGACGACCTGGGCGATCGTCGCGTACTTCACCGAGCCCGCGTACCCGTACAGCAGGGCGATGCCGAAGAGGGTGAACGCGGAGGCGAAGGCGCCGAGGAGGAAGTACTTGACCGCCGCCTCCTGCGACACCAGTCGCTTGCGGCGGGCCACGGCGCACAGCAGGTAGAGCGGGAGGGAGAGGACCTCCAGGGCGATGAACAGGGTCAGCAGGTCGTTGGCCGCCGGGAAGATCAGCATGCCGCCGATCGCGAAGAGCAGCAGCGGGAACACCTCGGTGGTGGTGAACCCGGCCTTGACGGCGGCCTTCTCGCTGTCACTGCCGGGCACGGAGGCGGCCTGCGCGGCGAAGGAGTCGACCCTGTTGCCGTGGGCGGCCGGGTCGAGGCGGCGTTCGGCGAAGGTGAAGACGCCGAGGATGCCGGCCAGGAGGATCGTGCCCTGGAGGAACAGGGCCGGTCCGTCGACGGCGATCGCGCCCATGGCCGCGATGCCCGCCTTGGTGGTGCCGTATCCCCTGGCCGCGAGCGCGACGACCGCGGCGAAGGCGGCGGTGAGCGCGACGACGGAGGTGAACACCTGGGCGTAGTAGCGGATCTTTCGCGGCACGAAGGCCTCGATCAGAATCCCGATGATCGCCGCCCCGATGACGATCAAGGTGGGCGACAATTGCCCGTATTCGATGTCCGGCGCACCGATCTTGTCGATCGGCTCGGCCGCCGTTGTCCACAGGCTGTGGACGGCTGATGCGCTCACTTGGCCGCCTCCACCTCGGGCTGGGGGTCCTTCTTCTGTACATCGGACAGGGTCTGCTCGACCGCCGGGTTGACGATGTCGGTGACCGGCTTCGGGTAGACGCCCAGGAAGATCAGCAGCACGACCAGGGGGGCGACCACCACGAGTTCCCGCACCCTCAGATCGGACATGCCCTCGACCTCGGCCTTCACCGGGCCCGTCATCGTCCGCTGGTAGAGGACGAGGGTGTAGAGCGCGGCGAGGACGATGCCGAAGGTGGCGATGATCCCGATCACCGGGTAGCGCGCGAATGTGCCGACCAGGACCAGGAACTCACTCACGAAGGGTGCGAGGCCCGGCAGCGACAGGGTCGCGAGGCCGCCGATCAGGAAGGTGCCGGCGAGCACCGGGGCGACCTTCTGGACCCCGCCGTAGTCGGCGATGAGCCGCGACCCGCGCCGCGAGATCAGGAAGCCCGCGACCAGCATCAGGGCCGCGGTCGAGATGCCGTGGTTGACCATGTAGAGCGTGGCGCCGGACTGGCCCTGGCTGGTCATCGCGAAGATGCCCAGGATGATGAACCCGAAGTGCGAGATCGACGCGTACGCCACCAGCCGCTTGATGTCGCGCTGGCCGACCGCGAGCAGCGCCCCGTAGATGATGCTGATCAGCGCCAGGACGAGGATCGCGGGCGTCGCCCACTTGCTGGCCTCCGGGAAGAGCTGGAGGCAGAAGCGGAGCATCGCGAAGGTGCCGACCTTGTCGACGACGGCTGTGATGAGTACGGCGACCGGGGCGGTGGACTCCTGCATGGCGTTGGGCAGCCAGGTGTGCAGCGGCCACAGCGGCGCCTTCACCGCGAAGGCGAAGAAGAAGCCGAGGAACAGCCAGCGTTCGGTGGTCGTCGCCATCTCCAGCGAGCCGTTGGCGCGGGCCTCGGCGATCTCCTGGAGGCTGAAGTTCCCGGCGACCACATACAGGCCGATGACCGCGGCCAGCATGATCAGACCGCCGACCAGGTTGTAGAGGAGGAACTTCACGGCGGCGTACGAGCGTTGTGTGGACGCCGTCTCCTCGCCGTGCTCGTGGGCACGGTCCCCGAAGCCGCCGATGAGGAAGTACATCGGGATGAGCATGGCTTCGAAGAAGATGTAGAAGAGGAAGACGTCGGTGGCCTCGAAGGAGATGATCACCATCGCCTCGACGGCCAGGATCAGGGCGAAGAAGCCCTGGGTGGGCCGCCACCTCTTGTGGCCGGTCTCCAGCGGGTCGGCGTCGTGCCAGCCCGCGAGGATGATGAACGGGATCAGCAGGGCGGTCAGCGCGATCAGCGCCACCGCGATGCCGTCCACACCCAGTTCGTAGCGGACCCCGAAGTCCTTGATCCAGGCGTGCGATTCGGTGAGTTGGTAGCGGTCGCCGTCCGGGTCGAAGCGGAACAGGACGATCGCGGCGAGCACGAGGGTGCCCAGGGAGACCAGCAGCGCCAGCCATTTCGCGGCGTCGCGCCGGGCGGCCGGTACGGCGGCCGTGGCGATCGCCCCGAGGGCCGGGAGCGCCGCCGTCGCTGTCAGCAGAGGAAAGGACATCGGTATCAGACCGCCCTCATCAGCAGGGTCGCGGCGATGAGGATCGCAGCGCCGCCGAACATCGAGACCGCGTACGACCGGGCATAGCCGTTCTGGATGCGGCGCAGCCGCCCGGAGAGGCCGCCCATACCGGCGGCCGTGCCGTTGACGACCCCGTCGACCAGGGTGTGGTCGACGTAGACCAGGGAGCGGGTGAGGTGCTCTCCGCCGCGTACGAGGACGACGTGGTTGAAGTCGTCCTGGAGGAGGTCGCGGCGGGCGGCCCGGGTGAGCAGCGACCCGCGCGGGGCAACGACCGGCACGGGCCGGCGCCCGTACTGGAGCCAGGCGAGGCCGACGCCGATCACCATCACGGCGACCGTGGACGCGGTGACCGCCGCCGCGCTGATCGGCGGGTGTCCGTGCGCGTGCTCGGTGACGGGCTCCAGCCAGTGGACGAACCGGTCGCCGATGCTGAAGAACGCGCCGCCGAAGACCGAGCCGACGGCCAGCACGATCATGGGGATCGTCATGACCTTGGGCGACTCGTGCGGGTGCGGCATCTCGCCGGGGTGCACCTCGATGCCGGGCTCGACACTCGGCGCCTTGTCCGGGTCGGGAGCCGGCTGCCAGCGCTCCTCTCCGAAGAACGTCATCAGCATCACGCGCGTCATGTAGTACGCGGTGATGGCCGCGCCCAGCAGGGCCACGCCGCCGAGAATCCAGCCCTCGGTGCCGCCCTTGGCGAACGCCGCCTCGATGATCTTGTCCTTGGAGAAGAAGCCGGACAGTCCGGGGAAGCCGATGATCGCGAGGTAGCCGAGTCCGAACGTCACGAAGGTGACCGGCATGTACTTGCGCAGGCCGCCGTACTTGCGCATGTCGACCTCGTCGTTCATGCCGTGCATGACGGAGCCGGCGCCGAGGAACAGCCCGGCCTTGAAGAAGCCGTGCGTCACCAGGTGCATGATCGCGAAGACATAGCCGATGGGGCCGAGACCCGCGGCGAGGACCATGTAGCCGATCTGCGACATGGTCGATCCGGCGAGGGCCTTCTTGATGTCGTCCTTCGCGCAACCGACGATCGCACCGAAGAGGAGCGTGACCGCGCCGACGACGGTGGTGACCAGCTGTGCGTCGGGGGCGGCGTTGAAGATGTCGGCGGAGCGGACGATCAGATAGACACCGGCGGTGACCATGGTCGCGGCGTGGATGAGGGCCGAGACCGGGGTCGGGCCCTCCATCGCGTCCCCGAGCCAGGACTGCAGCGGCACCTGGGCGGACTTTCCGCAGGCGGCGAGCAGCAGCATCAGCGCGATGGCCGTCAGCTTGCCCTCACTGGTCTCACCGGTGGCCTCCAGGACCGGGCCGAAGGCGAAGGTCCCGAAGGTGGTGAACATCAGCATGATGGCGATGGACAGGCCCATGTCGCCGACGCGGTTGACCAGGAAGGCCTTCTTCGCGGCGGTGGCGGCGCTGGGCTTGTGCTGCCAGAAGCCGATCAGCAGGTACGAGGCGAGGCCCACGCCCTCCCAGCCGACGTACAGCAGCAGGTAGTTGTCGGCGAGGACGAGCAGCAGCATCGCCGCGAGGAACAGGTTCAGATAGCCGAAGAAGCGGCGTCGGCGCTCGTCGTGCTCCATGTACCCGATCGAGTACACATGGATGAGCGAGCCGACTCCGGTGATCAGCAGGACGAACGTCATCGACAGCTGGTCGAGCTGGAAGGCGATGTCCGCCTGGAAGCCCTCGACGGGAATCCAGCTGAACAGATGCTGGCCGATCTCCCGGTGTTCGGGGTCCTTGCCGAGCATGTCGGCGAAGAGGACGACGCCGATGACGAAGGAGGCGGCGGCGAGGGCCGTGCCGATCCAGTGGCCGACGGCGTCGAGGCGCCGGCCGCCGCACAGCAGGACGGCCGCTCCGAGCAGGGGCGCCGCCACCAGCAGCGCAATCAGGTTCTCCACGATTCTTCCGACCCCTTACAGCTTCATCAGGCTGGCGTCGTCGACCGAGGCCGAGTGGCGGGAACGGAACAGCGACACGATGATCGCGAGTCCGACCACGACCTCCGCGGCGGCGACGACCATCGTGAAGAAGGCGATGATCTGGCCGTCGAGATTGCCGTGCATCCGGGAGAAGGCGACGAGGGCGAGGTTGCAGGCGTTGAGCATCAGCTCGACGCACATGAACACCACGATCGCGTTCCGCCGGATCAGTACGCCCGTGGCGCCGATCGTGAACAACAGGGCGGCCAGATACAGATAGTTGACGGGATTCACTTCGATGCCTCCCCGTTCTTGCCGCCGTTGCCGCCGTTGCCGCTGTTGGTGCGCTCCAGGCGGTCCTCGGCGCGCTGTTCCAGGGCCTTGAGGTCGTTGATCGCCTGGGCGGACACATCGCGGATCTGGCCTCGGTCCCGCAGCGTCTTGTTGACGGTCAGTTCGGCCGGGGTGCCGTCGGGCAGCAGACCCGCGATGTCGACCGCGTTGTGCCGGGCGTAGACACCGGGGGCGGGCAGCGGCGGGAGGTGCTTGCCCTCGCGTACGCGCTGCTCGGCCAGCTCCCGCTGGGTCTTGGCGCGCTCGGTGCGCTCGCGGTGGGTGAGCACCATGGCGCCGACGGCGGCGGTGATCAGCAGCGCGCCGGTGAGCTCGAAGGCGAACACGTAGTCGGTGAAGATCAGGGCCGCGAGGCCCTCCACATTGCCGCCCGCGTTGGCCTGGCCGAGGCCGTTGAACTCCGTGATCGCCGCGTTGCCGATGCCCGCGATCAGCAGGATGCCGAAGCCGAGGCCGCAAAGGAGGGCCAGCCAGCGCTGGCCCTTGATGGTCTCCTTCAGGGAGTCCGCCGCGGTGACGCCGACCAGCATCACCACGAACAGGAACAGCATCATGATCGCGCCCGTGTAGACGACGATCTGCACGATCCCCAGGAAGTAGGCGCCGTTGGCGAGGTAGAACACCGCCAGGACGATCATGGTGCCAGCGAGGCAGAGGGCGCTGTGCACGGCCTTCTTCATGAAGACGGTGCACAGCGCGCCGATCACGGCGATGGTGCCGAGCACCCAGAACTGGAATGCCTCACCTGTGGAGGTGCCGGCGGAGAGAGTGGCTGCGGCGGCGAGCTGCGCGCTCATGCGTCCACCTCCTCTTCTTCCGGCTTCTCACCCTTGGAGGTGGCGACCTGCTGGACCGTCCCCGGCGCGGCCTCGGTGACGAGCCCCCGGTAGTAGTCCTGCTCGTCCGTGCCGGGGTAGATCGCGTGGGGCGTGTCGACCATGCCCTCTTCGAGCCCGGCGAGCAGTTGTTCCTTGGTGTAGATGAGGTTGGCGCGGCTGGAGTCGGCCAGCTCGAACTCGTTGGTCATCGTGAGCGCGCGCGTGGGGCACGCCTCGATGCACAGGCCGCACAGGATGCAGCGGGCGTAGTTGATCTGGTAGACGCGGCCGTACCGCTCGCCCGGCGAGTAGCGCTCCTCGTCGGTGTTGTCGGCGCCCTCCACATAGATGGCGTCGGCGGGGCAGGCCCAGGCGCACAGCTCGCAGCCGACGCACTTCTCCAGTCCGTCCGGATGGCGGTTGAGCTGGTGCCGGCCGTGGAAGCGCGGGGCTGTGGTCTTCTGCTGCTCCGGATACTGCTCGGTCAGCCGCTTCTTGAACATGGCCTTGAAGGTCACGCCGAAGCCGGCGACGGGGTTCTGGAAACCCGGCTTGGTCTCCTTGGGCTCATCAGCCATCGGACGCCTCCCTCCCATTCGAAGATCCGTCACTGTCAGTATCGGACCCACCACTGACAATCAGCTCCCGCTCCCGGCGCGGACGCCTGCGCGGCACCGGTGGGAGGCTCTGTCCGGGCAGGGGCGGTACGGGGAATCCGCCGGCCATCGGGTCGAAGCCGGCCGGTTCTGCGGGCTGTTCCTGGGCCTCGCGCCGGTCACGGAGCATGTCCGCGACGACCGAGAGCAGGAACAGCACGAGCACCGCTCCGCCGACGTACAGGGCGATCTCGGCGAAGTCGTAGTTCTCGTTCCTGAGGGTCCGTACGGTCGCGACGAGCATCAGCCAGACCACGGAGACCGGGATGAGGACCTTCCAGCCGAGCTTCATCAACTGGTCGTAGCGGACGCGCGGGAGTGTGCCGCGCAGCCAGATGAAGAAGAACAGCAGCAGCTGCACCTTCACCACGAACCAGAGCATCGGCCACCAGCCGTGGTTGGCGCCCTCCCAGAAGGTGCTGACGGGATACGGGGCCCGCCAGCCGCCGAGGAAGAGGGTCACGGACACGGCCGAGACGGTCACCATGTTGACGTACTCGGCGAGCATGAACATCGCGAACTTGATGGACGAGTACTCGGTGTTGAAGCCGCCCACCAGGTCGCCCTCGGACTCCGGCATGTCGAAGGGGGCGCGGTTGGTCTCACCGACCATGGTCACGATGTAGATCACGAACGACACCGGCAGCAGCACGATGTACCAGCGGTCCTGCTGGGCCTCGACGATCGCCGAGGTCGACATCGACCCGGAGTAGAGGAACACCGAGGCGAACGCGGCGCCCATGGCGATCTCGTAGGAGATCATCTGCGCGCAGGAACGCAGGCCGCCGAGCAGCGGGTAGGTGGAACCGGAACTCCAGCCCGCCAGCACGATCCCGTAGATGCCCACCGAGGCGACCGCCAGGATGTAGAGCATCGCGATCGGCAGGTCGGTGAGCTGCATCGTGGTGCGCTGGCCGAAGATCGAGATCTCGTTGCCGGCCGGGCCGAAGGGGATCACCGCGATCGCCATGAAGGCCGGGATGGCCGCGACGATCGGCGCCAGGACGTAGACGACCTTGTCGGCGCGTTTGACGACGACGTCTTCCTTGAGCATCAGCTTGATGCCGTCGGCGAGCGACTGGAGCATGCCCCAGGGGCCGTGCCGGTTGGGGCCGATGCGCAGCTGCATCCAGGCGACGACCTTGCGCTCCCACACGATGGAGAACAGCACGGTCACCATCAGGAAGGCGAAGCAGAAGACCGCCTTGACGACAACCAGCCACCAGGGGTCGCGGCCGAACATCGAGAGGTCTTCAGCGGCGAGGAAAGGGCTCATGCCTCCACCTCCTCGGGGGCCTCGGCGGCGAGCGTCGCGGGGCCGATGCGGACGAGTGCGCCGGGCAGCGCCCCGGTGTCGGAGGCGACGCCCGAGCCCGTGGAGTTCAGCGGGAGCCAGACCACACGGTCGGGCATCTCGGTGATCTGCAGCGGGAGTTCGACGACGCCGCAGGGGCCGCTGACCGCGAGGACGTCGCCGTCCTTGACGCCCGCCTCGGCGGCCGTCGCGGCGGACACACGCGCGCGTGCGGCGTGCCGGGTCCCGGCGAGCGCCTCGTCGCCGTCCTGGAGCCGCCCCTGGTCGAGCAGCAGCCGGTGCCCGGCCAGTACGGCCTCCCCGGCGGCGGGCCGCGGCAGTTGCGCCGCGATCTCGACGGGCTCGGAGGCCCGTGTCCCGCCCCAGGCGCCGAGCCGGTCCAGCTCCGCGCGCGTGGTGCGCAGATCGGGCAGTCCGAGGTGGACGTCCATGGCGTCGGCCAGCATCTGGAGCACACGCCCGTCGGTGGGGGCGAGGCGCCGGGTCATCTGGTCGGGCTTCAACGCGGCCTCGAACATCCGTACGCGACCTTCCCAGTTGAGGAAGGTGCCCGCCTTCTCGGCTACGGCGGCGACCGGGAGGACGACGTCGGCGTGTGCGGTGACCTCGCTGGGCCGCAGTTCGAGCGACACCAGGAAGCCCACCGCGGAGAGTGCCTCACGCGCGCGTGCCGGATCGGGCAGATCGGCGACCTCCACGCCGGCCACCACCAGGGCCCCGAGCTCTCCGGTGGTGGCGGCCTCGACGATCTGCCCCGTGTCGCGGCCATAGCGCGCCGGGAGTTCGGCGACCCCCCAGGCGGCGGCGACCTCCTCACGCGCGCGTGGGTCGGTGGCCGGGCGTCCGCCCGGCAGCGCCGACGGCAGGGCGCCCGCCTCGATGGCGGCGCGCTCCCCGGCCCGGCGCGGAATCCACACCAGTTGTGCGCCGGTCATGCCCGCGGCCCGTACGGCGGCGGTGTACCCGCCCGCCACACCGGCGAGGCGCTCCCCGACGACGATCACCGCGCCCTCGGTGCGCAGCGCCTCGGCCGCCCTGACGCCGTCCTCCTCCAGGCCGAAACCGCTGGCCAGGGCGTCCAGCCACTCGGTCTCGGTGCCGGGCGCGGCGGGCAGCAGCGTGCCGCCGGCCTTCTCAAGGCCCCGGGTGGCGTGGGTGGCCAGGGAGAAGACCTGCTGCTTGTGCTTGCGCCAGGCCTTGCGGAGCCTCAGGAAGACGCCGGGCGCCTCCTCCTCGGCCTCGAACCCGACCAGCACGACCGCGGGTGCCTTCTCCAGGGCGGCGTAGGTGACGCCCGTTCCGTCGAGGTCGGCTCCGCGTCCGGCGACGCGGGCGACCAGGAAGTCGGCCTCCTCGCCGCTGTGCACGCGCGCGCGGAAGTCGATGTCGTTGGTGTCGAGTGCCACGCGCGCGAACTTGCTGTACGCGTAGGCGTCCTCGACGGTGAGCCGACCGCCGGTGAGCACACCGGCCCGGCCGCGTGCGGCGAGGAGCCCCCGGGCGGCGGCGTCCAGGGCCTCCGGCCAGGACGCGGGCCGGAGTTCACCCGACTCGTCCCGTACCAGCGGCGTCGTCAGCCGGTCGGGGCGCTGCGCGTAGCGGAACGCGAAGCGGCCCTTGTCGCAGATCCACTCCTCGTTGACCTGGGGGTCGTCAGCGGCGAGCCGCCGCATGACCTTGCCGCGCCGGTGGTCGGTGCGGGTGGCGCAGCCGCCGGAGCAGTGCTCGCACACGGACGGCGACGAGATCAGGTCGAACGGGCGGGAGCGGAAACGATATGCCGCGGAGGTGAGGGCGCCCACGGGGCAGATCTGGATGGTGTTGCCGGAGAAGTACGACTCGAAGGGGTCGCCCTCGCCGGTGCCGACCTGCTGGAGCGCGCCCCGCTCGATCAGGTCGATCATCGGGTCGCCGGCGACCTGGTTGGAGAAGCGGGTGCAGCGGGCGCACAGCACGCACCGCTCACGGTCGAGGAGCACCTGTGTGGAGATCGGTACGGGCTTCTCGTAGGTGCGCTTCCTGCCCTCGAAGCGGGACTCGGCGTGGCCGTGCGACATGGCCTGGTTCTGCAGTGGACACTCGCCGCCCTTGTCGCAGACCGGGCAGTCCAGGGGGTGGTTGATGAGCAGAAGCTCCATCACACCCTTCTGGGCCTTCTCCGCGACCTGCGAGGTGAGATGAGTCTTGACGACCATCCCGTCCGTACAGGTGATCGTGCAGGACGCCATGGGTTTGCGCTGGCCCTCGACCTCGACGATGCACTGGCGGCACGCACCGGCGGGGTCGAGCAGGGGGTGGTCGCAGAACCGGGGGATCTCGATGCCGAGTTGTTCGGCGGCGCGGATGACCAGGGTGCCCTTGGGCACGCTGATCTCGGCGCCGTCGATCGTCAACGAGACGAGATCCTCCGGCGGGACCGCCGCCTCTCCCCCTCCGGAGGGAGCGCTCGTGGTCACAGTCATGCGTTCACCTCCGTGCGGTCGTCGGCCCAGGCCGTCGACTTGGCCGGGTCGAAGGGGCAGCCCCGGCCCGTGATGTGGTCCTCGTACTCCTCGCGGAAGTACTTCAGTGAGGAGAAGATCGGCGAGGCGGCGCCGTCGCCGAGGGCGCAGAAGGACTTGCCGTTGATGTTGTCGGCGATGTCGTTCAGCTTGTCGAGGTCGCTCATGACGCCCTTGCCGGCCTCGATGTCGCGCAGCAACTGCACGAGCCAGTACGTGCCTTCGCGGCAGGGTGTGCACTTGCCGCAGGACTCGTGGGCGTAGAACTCGGTCCAGCGGGTCACGGCGCGGACGACGCAGGTCGTCTCGTCGAAGCACTGGAGGGCTTTCGTGCCGAGCATGGAACCCGCGGCACCCACTCCTTCGTAATCAAGAGGGACGTCGAGGTGCTCGTCGGTGAACATCGGGGTCGAGGAGCCGCCCGGCGTCCAGAACTTGAGGCGATGCCCGGGTCGCATGCCGCCGCTCATCTCCAGCAGCTGGCGGAGCGTGATGCCGAGCGGGGCCTCGAACTGGCCGGGATTGGCGACATGGCCGCTGAGCGAGTAGAGCGTGAAGCCGGGAGACTTCTCGCTGCCCATCGACCTGAACCATTCCTTGCCTTTTTGCAGGATGGCGGGAACTGACGCGATCGACTCGACGTTATTCACCACAGTCGGACAGGCGTAGAGGCCTTCCACAGCAGGGAAGGGGGGACGGAGCCGCGGTTGACCACGGCGGCCTTCGAGCGAGTCCAGCAGTGCGGTCTCCTCACCACAGATGTACGCGCCCGCGCCCGCGTGCACGGTGAGTTCGAGGTCGAGTCCGCTGCCCAGGATGTTCTCGCCCAGGAAGCCCGCCGCGTAGGCCTCACGCACGGCCTCGTGCAACCGCCGCAATACGGGGACGACTTCACCACGCAGATAGATGAAGGCATGCGAAGACCTGATGGCATAACACGCGATGACAATGCCCTCGATGAGGCTATGCGGGTTCGCGAAGAGGAGCGGAATGTCCTTGCACGTTCCGGGCTCCGACTCGTCGGCGTTGACAACTAGATAGTGTGGTTTTCCATCACCCTGGGGAATGAACTGCCATTTCATTCCGGTGGGGAAGCCGGCGCCACCGCGCCCACGCAACCCGGAGTCCTTGACGTACGCGATGAGGTCGTCCGGTGACATCGCGAGCGCCTTGCGAAGTCCCTCGTATCCCTCGTGCCTTCGGTAGACGTCCAGCGTCCATGACCTGTCCTCGTCCCAGAAGGCCGACAGCACGGGTGCGAGCAGCTTCTCGGGGCTGGTGCCCTTGATCTCGGGTGCCAACGTCATCACTCCCCCTCCTCGGCGGTAGGCCCTGCCGCATCCAGGCCGCGGGGCGAAGCCCCTCCATCACGGGTGGTGGGCGACGGGTGGGCCGGGTCGGAGGCCGATGTCTCCTGTGGCGCGTCGTGCGAGCTCAGGTGCTCGGCGGGCGACGGCTCGTGCACCTTGTCCTGCGGCCCGTCGTGTGGGCCGCCGTCCCGTGGATGGACCACGCGCGCGGGTCCGGTCTCTCCCCTTGCCAGGCGGAGGCCGACCAGCGAGGCGGGTCCCGCACCGCCGCTTGCCTCGACGGCCCCTGGCCGCTCGTCGGGGAAGCCGGCGAGAATCCGCGCGGTCTCCTTGAAGGTGCACAGCGGCGCCCCGCGCGTGGGCTCGACCTGAGCGCCGGCCCGCAGGTCGTCCACGAGCCGCTTGGCGCTGTCCACGGTCTGGTTGTCGAAGAACTCCCAGTTGACCATCACCACCGGCGCGAAGTCGCAGGCCGCGTTGCACTCGATGTGCTCCAGGGTGACCTTGCCGTCTTCGGTGGTCCCGCCGTTGCCCACACCGAGGTGGTCCTGTAGCGCCTCGAAGATCGCGTCGCCGCCCATGACCGCGCACAGGGTGTTGGTGCAGACACCCACCTGGTAGTCACCGGACGGCTTGCGGCGGTACATGGTGTAGAAGGTGGCGACCGCGGTGACCTCGGCCGTGGTCAGTCCGAGCACCTCGGCGCAGAACCGCATGCCGGTGCGGGTGACATGGCCCTCCTCCGACTGCACGAGATGCAGCAACGGCAGCAGGGCGGAGCGGGAGTCGGGGTAGCGGGCGACGACCTCGGCCGCGTCCCGCTCCAGCCGGGCTCGAACGTCGTCCGGGTAGTCGGGCGCGGGCAGTTGGGGCATGCCCAGGCTGACGCCCTCGGGGGTGGTGGTCACCGGTCGACGCCTCCCATCACGGGGTCGATGGACGCGACGGCGACGATGACGTCGGCGACCTGGCCGCCCTCGCACATCGCCGCCATGGTCTGCAGATTGGTGAAGGACGGGTCGCGGAAGTGGACCCGGAAGGGGCGGGTGCCTCCGTCGGAGACGACGTGCACCCCGAGTTCGCCCTTGGGTGACTCGACCGCCGCGTACGCCTGTCCCGGCGGGACGCGGAAGCCCTCCGTCACCAGCTTGAAGTGGTGGATCAGGGCCTCCATGGAGGTGCCCATGATCTTCTTGATGTGGTCCAGGGAGTTGCCCAGTCCGTCCGGTCCCAGGGCCAGCTGGGCGGGCCAGGCGATCTTCTTGTCGGCGACCATGACCGGGCCGGGCTGCAGCCGGTCCAGGCACTGCTCGACGATCCTCAGGGACTGGCGCATCTCCTCCAGGCGGATCAGGAAGCGCCCGTAGGAGTCGCAGGTGTCGGCGGTCGGGACGTCGAAGTCGTAGGTCTCGTAGCCGCAGTACGGCTGGGCCTTGCGCAGGTCGTGCGGGAGGCCCGCGGAGCGGAGGATGGGGCCGGTGGCGCCGAGGGCCATGCAGCCGGACAGGTCGAGATAGCCGACGTCCTGCATACGGGCCTTGAAGATGGGGTTCCCGGTGGCGAGTTTGTCGTACTCGGGAAGGTTCTTCTTCATCTTCTTCACGAACTCGCGGATCTGGTCCACCGCGCCGGGTGGCAGGTCCTGGGCGAGTCCGCCGGGCCTGATGTACGCGTGGTTCATGCGCAGGCCGGTGATCAGCTCGTAGATGTCGAGAATGAGTTCACGATCACGGAACCCGTAGATCATGATCGTGGTGGCGCCCAGTTCCATACCGCCGGTGGCGATGCACACCAGGTGGGAGGAGAGCCGGTTCAGCTCCATGAGGAGCACGCGGATGATCGTGGCGCGGTCGGGGATCTGGTCCTCGATGCCGAGGAGTTTCTCCACGGCGAGGCAGTACGCCGTCTCGTTGAAGAACGGCGTGAGGTAGTCCATGCGCGTCACGAAGGTGGTGCCCTGGGTCCACGTGCGGAATTCGAGGTTCTTCTCGATGCCGGTGTGGAGGTAGCCGATGCCGCAGCGGGCCTCGGTGACGGTCTCGCCGTCGATCTCCAGGATGAGCCGGAGCACACCGTGTGTGGACGGGTGCTGGGGGCCCATGTTGACGATGATGCGCTCGTCGTCGGAGCGCGCCGCGGTCTCGGCGACCTCGTCCCAGTCGCCGCCGGTGACCGTGTAGACGGTGCCTTCGGTGGTTTCCCGCGCGGATGCGGTAGTCATCACAGCCTCCCGAAGGGAGTCGTTGAGGGGCGGTGGTCGGGCGACGGGTGGGCGCTCATGAGTACGACCTCCGCTGGTCCGGAGCCGGGATCTGGGCGCCCTTGTACTCGACGGGGATGCCGCCGAGGGGGTAGTCCTTGCGCTGCGGGAAGCCCTGCCAGTCGTCCGGCATCATGATCCGCGTCAGCGCGGGGTGGCCGTCGAAGACGATGCCGAAGAAGTCGTACGTCTCGCGCTCGTGCCAGTCGTTGGTCGGGTAGACGGGGACGAGCGACGGGATGTGCGGGTCGGCGTCGGGGGCGGAGACCTCCAGGCGGATCAGCCGGTTGTGGGTGATCGAGCGCAGGTGGTAGATGGCGTGCAGCTCGCGGCCCTTGTCGCCGGGGTAGTGGACGCCGGAGACGCCGGTGCACAGCTCGAAGCGGAGGGCCGGGTCGTCGCGGAGGGTCCTGGCGACGGTGGGCAGATGGGCGCGCTCGATGTGGAAGGTGAGTTCGCCGCGGTCGATGACCGTCTTGTCGATGACGTTCTCGGGGACGAGACCCTGTTCCTCCAGGGCGCCCTCCAGTTCGTCGGCGACCTCGTCGAACCAGCCGCCGTAGGGGCGGGCGGCCGCGCCGGGGAGCCGGATGGAGCGGACCAGGCCGCCGTAGCCGGAGGTGTCGCCGCCGTTGTTGGCGCCGAACATGCCGCGCTGGACGCGGATCTCCTCACCGCCCTCGCCGCGCTGGCCGGGGAGGTTGGAGGCGGAGAGGTCCTTCTCGGGGTTGGGCCCGTTGGCGCCGTTGGCGTCGCTCATCGCAGCAGCCCCTTCATCTCGATGGTGGGGAGCGCCTTGAGCGCGGCTTCCTCGGCCTCGCGGGCCGCTTCCTCCGCGTTCACGCCGAGCTTGGACGTCTGGATCTTTTGGTGGAGCTTGAGGATCGCGTCCATGAGCATCTCGGGCCGCGGCGGACAGCCGGGGAGGTAGATGTCGACGGGGACGATGTGGTCGACGCCCTGGACGATCGCGTAGTTGTTGAACATGCCGCCCGAGGACGCGCACACGCCCATGGAGATCACCCACTTCGGGTTCGGCATCTGGTCGTAGACCTGCCGGAGCACCGGCGCCATCTTCTGGCTGACCCGGCCCGCGACGATCATCAGGTCCGCCTGGCGGGGCGAACCGCGGAAGACCTCCATGCCGAAGCGCGCCAGGTCGTAGCGGCCGGCACCGGTGGTCATCATCTCGATGGCGCAGCAGGCGAGGCCGAATGTGGCGGGGAAGACGGACGCCTTGCGCACCCAGCCCGCGGCCTGCTCGACGGTGGTCAGCAGGAAACCGCTCGGCAGCTTTTCTTCGAGTCCCATGGTCAAAGGCCCCTCAGTCCCATTCCAGGCCGCCGCGCCGCCAGACGTACGCGTAGGCGACGAAGACGGTGAGCACGAAGAGCAGCATCTCCACGAGCCCGAAAACACCCAGGGCGTCGAAGGTGACGGCCCAGGGGTAGAGGAAGACGATCTCGATGTCGAAGACGATGAAGAGCATCGCCGTCAGGTAGTACTTGATGGGGAAGCGCCCGCCGCCGGCCGGCGTGGGGGTGGGCTCGATTCCGCATTCGTAGGCCTCTAGCTTCGCCCGGTTGTAGCGCTTCGGGCCGATCAGCGTGGCCATGATCACGGAGAAGATCGCAAAGCCTGCCCCGAGGGCTCCCAGTACGAGGATGGGCGCATACGCGTTCACCGCTCCTCGCTCCTCTCAGTCGGCACTGACTGCTGGCGGATTGCGTGGACCGGCACTCCTGTCCCACCCGTCCCACGAGTCCCGCTCGTCCCGGCGAAGATCGCGAACATGTGAAGCAGGTCACAAGCCCAACTGCCGTGCATCTTATGCCCGAGGGTCTGTGATCTGCGACACGGGGTGCGGCACCGAGTTTGTGATCTCCACCACCTGACGAAGGATCATGAAGTCGGATGAGCGGCGATCTTCGCACACGAAGCGTCAGAGTGATCACCAGAAGTGACATTTTCAGTCATCGCCGCTGGTCACGAGGGGCGTCTCTATATCAAGAGAGTTCCTCTGCATGCAAATTGGTCCCGGAAGGGGTCACTTGATAGTGGGCGGCATTCACACATCAGAGGGGTCGCGAGGACGGATGTGGACGCGTGCACGCGTTCACGAGCGGTGATCATGCGCGAGGCAGCGACGGAGCGGTGACCGTACCGTGACCTGCGCCACACCGAAGCGAGATCAAATCAACCGGGCTTGGCCACTCGTTGTGTTCGGTGGTAAGCGCAGGGCAATTCGGACGTAATCATGAAAGTGCGTGATCACGGGCTTGAGCGGCCGTGTCCGCTATGCCCGTTACGGCGTCAATAAAGGGTGACGCCGAAGAAATTTGGGCCGCGCGTTGAACAACTGTGGCGCAGGACACGTTTCTTGAAGGTATGGAGGAGCCCCTGGTACCGCTTGTACCCATGTCCCACACCGCTCACATACGCAGCCACCGGAAGCCGCGCCGCAACGCGTCGTCATCGATCGTGATGCGCGCCGGTGTCGCCGGTGGCGTTCTCAGCACCGTGGCAGCGGCCGGTGCCTCCACGGCGTTCGCCGCGGAGCCCGTGACCCAGACGCTCGAACTGCCCACCCTGACGGCCGACCTGGCCACGCAGGCGGCGCAGTCCGCGGACGCCACGCAGCAGATGGCGGCCGACTACCAGCTGCAGGCCGAGCGTGACACGGCAGCAGAGAACGCGGCGAAGCAGGCCGAGAAGGACCTCGCGAAGGCCAAGAAGGAAGAGGCCCGCAAGAAGGCCGCCGAGGAGGCCCAGCGCAAGGCCGACGCCGAGCGTGCCGCGCGGGACAGTGAGCGTTCCACCCTCACCACGTCCAGCTCGTCGGACTCCACCTCGGCGTCCGCGCCCGCCAGCGGCAGCGTCGAGACGGTCATCGCCTTCCTGGAGGCGCAGCTGGGCGACGCCTACGTCCTGGGCGCGGCCGGTCCGAACGCGTGGGACTGCTCCTCGCTGGTGCAGGCGGCGTTCAAGCAGGTCGGCGTGGACCTTCCCCGGGTCTCGCAGGACCAGTC
This sequence comes from Streptomyces sp. NPDC002643, assembly GCF_053592555.1. Classification (NCBI taxonomy): domain Bacteria; kingdom Bacillati; phylum Actinomycetota; class Actinomycetes; order Kitasatosporales; family Streptomycetaceae; genus Streptomyces; species Streptomyces sp. NPDC002643. The sequence goes on along the minus strand of NZ_JBSFVY010000014.1, from coordinate 143,721 downwards.
GATGCAGGGCACCGACATCCCGCTCTCCCAGATCCAGCGTGGGGACATCCTGTACTGGGGCGGCAAGGGTTCCGCGTACCACGTGGGTGTCTACCTCGGCGGCGGCAAGTACCTGGACGCGGCGAACCCGTCCAAGGGCGTCGTCATCCAGGACCTCTCCGGCTACCCGGCGTCGGGTGCGGTGCGCGTGCTCTGAGGCACGGCCGTCACGGCTCGCTTTCGGGAGGGCCGCCGCCCAGGACGGGCCGGCGGCCCTCCGGTGTGCCCTCGAACAGCCCTCAGGCGCCCCAGGAGGGCCGTTCAGCCGAGGCCGAAGGTGTTGGGCAGACCGAGGCGGTCGCGGGTCTCGTCGACGCGCTTGAGGGGTTCCGGCTCCGGCGGCCGGAAGAGTCCTTGATCTCACCGCGCTCGGCTTCCGAATTGTCCGCGTCGAGGAGGTCGTTCACGGCGAGGCGGGCGGATTCGTTGGGCGCCTTCCATCGTCGCGAGGTCGACGTCGGTGCGGACGTAGTCGCCGGCGAGGAAGAAGTTCGGGACGGCGGTGCGGGCCGTGGGGCGGTTGTAGAGCGTGCCCGTGGGATGGATGAGGAGCTGTTCGCGGTTCCGCGGGTCGGGGCCGCCGAGGCCGGTGACCGCCGGGTCCATGAACAAGCCGAGGCGGTCGTTGTCGGTGAGGGTGGTCTTCCCGGAGTCGTTGAGCGCGTCCCTGGAGAGACAGTCGCGGGCGCGGCCGTCGCCGTAGTCGGCCGGGAAGTCGCGTCCGTCCCAGAACTGTGCCTGGCGGATGGCGGTGACCGACCAGGGAGAGTCGAGGCAGTTGATGTGGCCGTGCATCACGGGGGTCGGGGTGCGCAGATAGAACATGATGCCGACCATCCAGTCCGTCTCCAGCGCGTCGCACCGGGCGAGCTGCGGGTCGGCGGCGCGCAGGGCCGGCCCCCACGTGGTGTGGGCGTGTTCGACGGGCAGGGCGGAGACGTAGTGGTCGGCGGTGATGGTGCGGGCGGGTGCCGCCGTCGCGGTCGGAGACACGTACGCCGGTGACGCGGCCGGAGTCGTACACAACCTCGCGTACCTCGGTGCCGGTGACGAACTCCACGCCCAGTGAGCGGAGAGGGGTGACCCAGGGGTCGATCCAGGCCTCGCTGGTGGGGGCGTTGAGGACGCGGTCGACGTCGGCGTCGGGGCCGTCCATGCCACGGCCGAGCAGGCCCCACAGGAGGAGGGCCTCGATGATGACGCATCCCACGATGCCGAGGACCGCGCGGTACTCCTCGCTCATCTGTCCGGCCCGGATGAACTCCCACCAACTGGTCTTCTCCCACTGGTCGTCGCGGCGGGCGTCGCAGCTGGTCGGATGGACGAGGAGACGGCCCGCGAAGTAGGTGGCCTCGTGGGCGGGGAGGCGGGTGCCGAGGTCGAGGACCGAGAGGATCTGGTCGCGGAGCCAGGAGGGCGTGATGTCGCCGAGGGCGGGTGGGGTGGTGGCTCGGCGGAGCGGGAAGTGCAGGTCGGGGCGGCCGGCCGCGCGGGCGAACAGGGCCTCGGTGCCGCCCCGGAGGTTGCCCCGGACGCCGTCGGCGTTGCCGGGGAAGGGGATGCGGCGCATGGTGTCCGGGAGATTCCGGTAGAAGCCGGGGAAGAACCGGAAGCCATGCTCAACGGGGAGAGGTCCGCGCCCGCCCTCCCCCGTGCCGGGCACATCCATGGAGCGGGCCTCGCCGCCGAGGACGTCGTAGTACTCGTGGACGGTCACCGCGTAGCCGCGTTCGGCGAGTTCATGCGCGGCACTGAGCCCGGAGACCCCGCCGCCGAGGACGGCTACGCGCTTGCCGGGGGCCGACGGGGCGGCGGCAGCGGGGGGCGGCGCCTAAGACGAGGGAGCCGATGGCGGAGGTGGCGGCGACGGCGGTCGTGGCGCCGGCGCCCGCGAGGACGCGGCGGCGGGTGGGAGGGGAGGGAGCGGTGTGCTCCGGTGGCCGTTCCGGGCCCGGTACCGGTTCTGTTGTCATGGGTACGGCAGGGTAAGGAGGCAGGTGGCGGGACGGTAGGTGACGGCCCGCTCACTCACAGCATCCTGACAATGCCCGTACGACCTCGCCGTTCCCGTACCGGGAAGTGCCCCTCGGTGTTTCCCGTCACCGGCGGGCGAGGGGCGGCGTTCCCCCGGAGGGCTATGCCCGGGGGGCGGCCTTGGAGAGGCCGTTGATGATGCGGTCCATGGCGTCGCCGCCGGTGGGGTCGGTGAGGTTGGCGAGGAGTTTGAGGGTGAACTTCATCAGCAGGGGGTGGGTGAGGCCCCGCTGGGTCGCGAGCTTCATGACCTTGGGGTTGCCGATGAGCTTCACGAAGGCGCGGCCCAGCGTGTAGTAGCCGCCGTAGGTGTCCTTGAGGATCTGCGGATAGCGCTGGAGGGCGAGTTCGCGCTGGCCGGGGGTGGCGCGGGCGTGGGCCTGGACGATGACGTCGGCGGCGATCTGGCCGGACTCCATGGCGTAGGCGATGCCCTCGCCGTTGAAGGGGTTCACCAGGCCACCGGCGTCGCCGACGAGCAGAAGCCCCTTGGTGTAGTGGGGCTGGCGGTTGAAGGCCATGGGGAGGGCGGCGCCGCGGATGGGGCCGGTCATGTTCTCGGGGGTGTAGCCCCACTCCTCCGGCATGGAGGCGCACCATGCCTTCAGGACCTCGCGCCAGTCCAGTTCCTTGAAGGAGTCGGAGGTGTTGAGGACGCCGAGGCCGACGTTGGAGGTGCCGTCCCCCATGCCGAAGATCCAGCCGTAGCCGGGCAGGAGGCGGTCCTCGCCGGGGCCGCGCTTGTCCCAGAGCTCCAGCCAGGACTCCAGGTAGTCGTCCTCGTGGCGCGGGGAGGTGAAGTACGTACGGACGGCGACACCCATCGGGCGGTCCTCGCGGCGGTGCAGGCCCATCGCGAGGGAGAGACGGGTGGAGTTGCCGTCGGCGGCGACCACGAGCGGGGCATGGAAGGTGACCTCCCGCTTCTCGTCGCCGAGTTTGGCGTGGACGCCGGTGATACGGCCCGTGCGGTCGTCGATGATCGGGGCGCCCACATTGCAGCGCTCGTGGAGGCGGGCGCCGGCCTTCTGGGCCTGGCGGGCGAGTTGTTCGTCGAAGTCGTCGCGCTTGCGGACGAGTCCGTAGTCCGGGTAGGAGGCGAGATCCGGCCAGTCGAGCTGGAGTCGTACACCGCCGCCGATGATGCGCAGCCCCTTGTTGCGGAGCCAGCCGGCCTCCTCCGAGATGTCGATGCCCATCGACACCAGCTGCTTGGTGGCGCGCGGTGTGAGGCCGTCGCCGCACACCTTCTCCCTCGGGAAGCTGGTCTTCTCCAGGAGCAGCACGTCCAGACCGGCCTTGGCCAGGTAGTACGCGGTGGTGGAACCGGCTGGTCCGGCCCCGACGACGATCACATCGGCGGTGTGTTCGGTAAGGGGCTGGGGCTCGGTCACGACGGGTTCTCCCCAAGAAGTAGACGGAACGAAGCGGAAGTTCGCCGGAAGACCGGAACCGGGCGACCCGGAAACCGGAAGACCAGAAAACATGTGCCGACAGGCGCCGGACATGGGCAGTCTATTCAGCGGTACCGATCACCGGCTGAAGGGCTGCCCCTGTGAAACGAGCTCTGCCCGACGTACGGCTGCGCGTCCCCATCGACGAGGACGCGATCGCCTGGCACCGGATCTTCGACGATCCCGACGTCATGGAGTTCCACGGCGGCCGGTCGGCCGAGCTGTCCGTCTACGAGGAGCTCACCGCGCGCCAGCGCCGTCACGACGCCGAGTACGGGTTCTGTCTGTGGACCATGCTCGATGAGGAGGGCCGGCCCATCGGGTTCACCGGGGCCCAGCCGTGGCCCCGGGAATGGGGTCCGACCGGCGAGATCGAGATCGGCTGGCGGCTCGGCCGCGAGCACTGGGGCAAGGGGTATGTGACGGCGGCCGCGCTGATGACCCTGGAGCGGGTGCGGGCGGCCGGGATCAACACCGTCGTCGCCATGGTCGACGCCCGCAACGAGCGGTCGATAGCCGTGACACGAAGACTCGGCATGGAGCTGGCCGAAACGTACACGACGCCGCTCTCGCAGCGGTTGGGGCACTGCTACCGGCTGAGCCTCTAGCACCCCCGCGTCGGCCTCCGGCACCGGCCGATGCGGACCGGGTCCGGTGGCCCACACTCCCAATTCGTAACCCAGGGTAGTCATTTCGCGTGAATTGCTACTCAGCGCTTCCGGAATGGTGTCCCCGGCGGTTACGCTGCCGGTACCGCTGGGGGTGAACACCTGTGCGCTTGACACCCAAGTCATTCGAGGTGCGTGTGCCACGGTTCGTGGGGCTGATGGCCGTGGACGCGCGGGAGAGGGCCGAGGCCGGTGGGGTGCGGCTCGCCTCCGGCGATCGGGCCGATTTCGAGCTCGCCGTCGTGGATTACGTCGTACGGCAGTATCCGCCGCCGGGGGTCGAGGTGCCGCGCGGGGCCGTGGTCACCGTGTGGTTCGAGATGGGCGACGACGGTGGGGGCGGCGGCGTCCGGGAGCCGCGCCGGGGTGGGCCTCCGCCCGGGTCGCGCAGGGAGTTGCGGGAGCCGGGGTATCCGTTCGCGGTTCATGGGTAGGGCCGCCGAGTGGCCCTCCGTCTCCGCGCGGGCCGACTCCCGCCACGGGCTACTTCTGCAGGAGCAGTACCGCCGCCGCTCCCCCACCGCCCACCACGACCGCCGCCGCGATCGTGAGGGTCCACACCACGGCTCGGTTGCGGGGCTTGGGAGTTGGGGTGGCCGGTAGCTGATGGCCCAGTTCGACGACCGGGACCTCGTACGACGCCGAGGGCGCGGGAATCGACGGGGCGGGGTGCCCGGCGTGGCCGGCCGGAGCGTTCGGCATCGCCGGGATCGGGGGCGGGATCACCCCCGTGCGCGCACCCACCATCTGGACCAGATACGGGGACACGAACGCCGCCGCGAAGATCCAGACGAGGCCGAAGAGCATGGCTTCGGGGATGTTGAGGCCCACGTCCACCTGCCCGGCGGCGGTGAGTTCGCTGCCGAAGTCGGTCGTACCGGCGCCGGTGATCTCCAGGCCGACGCCGCTGACGGCGGCGAGGAGCAGGAAGAGGCCGAAGAAGACACCGGCGGCGAGGAGTTGCTCGCCCCGGCCCGAGGAGCGGCGGGCGGCGAGGACACCCAGGATCAGGGCGCACACCAGACCGAGCGCCAACGCGCCCACGACCGCCCAGGAGTTGACCGCGTCGCCCAGGTCGGAGAGCCCGAACGCCTCGCGCTCGTAGCCGTCGCCGTACGGGGAGGACTCGACGAGGCCGTAGTCGCCGTACGAGTCGGTGCCGTACGAGCTGTCGTCGCCGTACCGGGAACGGCCGGCCTCGCCCTCCACCGACGCGCCCCAGGAGAAGCCGAGGAAGGTGACGGCGATGTTCGGCAGGAGCAGCAGGGCGATCACGAGCGGGTTGGCGTCCTCCTCCCAGTCCTCCTTCCACTCACCGTTCGACGCGAGGATGACGAAGGCGACGAGCGAGCAGAGGGCGAGCACGACGGCCATGGCGCGTACGGCCGTGCCGGTCGCGCGGAACAGGGCCTGAGGGCCGGGGCGGACGGCCAGCCAGGCGGCCAGGTCGTCGCGTTGCAGTACGGCACCCGAGACGGCGGCCGCGAGCACGAGCGCGCCGAGCGCCGCGAGCCACGGTGACGTAGAGACCTCGGCCAGCGCGACCGTGGGCTGCGCGAACAGGCTGAGGAGGAGGACGGAGAGGGTGACGAGCAGGGCGACGCGTACGGCGGCTTCGAGACCGGCGGTACGGCTGCCGGTGCCGGGTGCGCCGTATGCGGCGCGCATCGCCAGGCGGGTACGGAGCTGTCGTACGCCGAGGAACAGGGCGCCGATGAAGAGGAGGGTCACGGTGAGGGGGACCAGGGTCAGAGTGAAGGCTCCCTCGATGCCCTCCAGGTCCTCGGAGTAGGCCCGGCTGATCTCGGAGACCTCGAACCCGCCGCCGAGGCCTTGGAGCAGGGCGGCGAGAGCGATGCCGATCCGGTCACCGAAGCCGACGAGATCTTCCTCGTCCTGGCCGTAGTCGGGGATGGCCAGCGCGATGGCGACCCCGAGCAACAGCCCCACGGGCCAGAGCGCCGCCAACGCCGACCCGCCCCAGTCGCCCCGGAAGGCCCGGCCGAGGAAGGCGCCGAGCGGTGAGGGCTGCGCGGGGACGGGTGCGTACACGGGAGGGGGCGGCGGGCCGAGAGGGGGCGCTCCGGGTGGGGCCATTCCCGGTGCCGTTCCAGGCGCCATGCCTCCGGGCGCCATTCCGGGTGGGGTCATTCCCTGTGGGGCCATTGCCTGCGGGGCCGTTCCCTGTGGAGGAACTGCGGGTGAGGCCGTGGGGTACGCGGGCGGAGCCGACGGTTGTGCCGCTCCGGGGTACGGCGCGGGAGGGGCCGGAGGCTGGGGCGGCGACGGAGTTCCCGTGGGGATCTGGGGTGGTACGACGGGCGGGGCCGACGGGGGTCCGGCAGCCCCGGTGGCCTCGCCCACCACCTGGGTCCCACTGCCCCCGACCGCCTCACCCTCAGCCCCGACGGCTTCAGCCGACCCCCGTTGCCTGCCGCACTGCATGCAGAAGCGGGCCTCGGTCGGGGCGGGGGTGCCGCAGTGGGGGCAGTTGGATGTCATGGGAACGCTCCGTCATCCAGAAAACTCGTGCCGTGATGTCACGTGGTCAGAGGTCGGCGCGGGAGCTCCGACGTAATCAACGGACGGTGTTTTCTGTTGACCGGTTCCCGTCAATCGGGCGCCTTTTGAGACATACCCCTTACGGGTGAACCTTGAAGCCCCGGTGCAGTGCGACGACCCCACCCGTGAGGTTCCGCCACGCGACGCGGCCCCACCCGGCCTTCCGCAACCGCTCGGCCAGCCCCGCCTGGTCGGGCCACGCGCGGATGGACTCGGCGAGATAGACGTACGCGTCGGGGTTGGAGGAGACCGCGCGGGCGACCGGCGGCAGTGCGCGCATCAGGTACTCGGTGTAGACGGTCCGGAAGGGCGTCCAGGTCGGGTGGGAGAACTCGCAGATCACGACCCGCCCGCCCGGCTTCGTCACCCGGTACATCTCACGCAGCGCCGCGTCCGTGTCCTGCACATTGCGCAGTCCGAAGGAGATCGTCACCGCGTCGAACGTGTCGTCCTTGAACGGCAGCCGCGTCGCGTCGCCCGCCGTGAACGGCAGCCAGGACGTGCGCTCCTTGCCGACCCGGAGCATGCCGAGGGAGAAGTCGCACGGCACGACGTACGCACCGGTCTCGGCGAACGGCAGCGAGGACGTGCCCGTACCGGCCGCGAGGTCCAGGACCTTCTGCGCGGGGCGGGCGTCCACCGCCCCGGCGACCTCCTTGCGCCAGCGCCGGTCCTGCCCGAGAGACAGCACGTCGTTGGTCAGGTCGTACCGTTTCGCCACTCGGTCGAACATCGAGGCGACTTCGTGCGGCTGCTTGTCCAGGGATGCGCGGGTCACGGGCCCATTGTGGCAGTACGGGTCGCGGCGGCAGGGGCCGGGCGCACCGAAGCACCCGGCTCCGCCGCCGACCGGCCTCCACCCCACCCCTCGACCTACGGCAACAGCCGCGCCTTCTTCTTCGCGGCCACGTCCTCGACCCAGCCGCACAGCAGCACGAAGGCCGCGATCAGCACCCAGCCGATGCCGAACATGAACCACTGGCTCTCCAGCGGCAGGTACTTCTCGAACGCGGGCACGTTCCAGAACTGATCGATCAGCGGGACGGCGAGGATCAGGGCGATCTCGTGCCAGAGATAGATCGTCACCGCGCGCGAGTTGAAGACCGTGACGACGCGGTCGAGACGGGGGTACCGCGTCAGGCCCGCGAAGTCGACCTTGAAGTACGTCTTCGCGTACAGCAGCAGCGTCACGAAGCCGGCCGAGAAGAACGCCTGGGCGAGCGGGATGTCGTCGAGGTCGTACGAGCCGGTCTCCTCCTGGTGGGTGAAGGCGTACCAGGCGCCGAAGCCGAGGGCGGCGAGGGAGAAGGCCGTCACGGCGAGCGGCTTGAGCCTCGCCAGGACGCCCTCCCGGTGCGCGAAGCCCAGCATCCAGCAGAAGAGGAAGGTCGCCAGGTCGGTGAGGGCGCTGCCGAAGCGGTCGTCCGGGGGTTCCCAGAGGAGGTGCAGGACCACGATGGGGGCGAGGGAGCCGAGCAGGACCGGGACCGGGGCCAGTCGGAACAGCCTCAGCAGCAACGGGGAGAGCAGGACGAACCACAGGTAGGTGCGCAGGTACCAGAGGATCTCCCAGGCCTGCTGGCCCCAGGCGTTGCCCGGGGGGTCGCCCAGCGGGACGATCCAGAAGACGATCTGCCAGCCCGGCATCCAGTCGTGGATCAGCATCGCGACGACCACGAAGAAGCCCCAGAACCAGAAGGGGGGCAGGAGTCTGCGGACGCGGCTCCTGATCACCTTGAGCGGGGGGCGTTCCAGGGACTTCGCCATGAGGGTGCCGGCCAGGGCGAACATGATGCCCATCGAGGGGAACACCATGCCGGCCCAGGCCCAGCCGAAGGTGTGGTAGGTGACTACGCGGATGAGGGCGAGGGCGCGCAGCGTGTCGAAGTAGCGGTCTCGTCCGGTGGGTTTAGGTGGAGCGGGGTCGGGGTGGGCCTCGGGGGTCTGCTGCACCTGAGCCTCGGTTGCGTCGGTGCCCGGCGCTTTCGGCTGTGCCCACCCTCCCCCACTCTCAACTTCGTTCGAGCGGGGGGACCCCCGTCGCCCTGCGGAACGACTGCCCACAGTGGTAGCGGTTGCGGCGGCAGGGGTAGCGGCAACGGGTTCCTCCACGGCCTCCTGCGCGTACTCCGCCTCCACGTACTGCTGCTGTACGTACGGATACTGCTGCTGCCCCTGGTAGTACTGCTGCTGCTCCCCATACCCGTAGCCATACGCCTGGTCGTACCCCTGGCCATAAGGCTCGTACTGGCCCTCGCCCCAGCTCATCAGTTCGCTCCGGCCGGGGTGCCTACCTCGCCCGTGCGCTTGAGTTTCTGCCACCTGAGGCGGCCGCCCGTGAGCGCGGTGATGCAGGAGTGGATGAGGACGAGGTACATCATCTGGCGGTAGGCGAGTTGTTGGAGCGGGAGCATCAGCAGGTACCGGTACTTCTCCTTGTCCAGCTTGAAGGCGTAGGCCGCGCAGACCAGTTGGACACCGAGGACGGCGAACCAGGCCAGCAGGGACGCCTGAAAGTCGACGAAGATCATGGCGTAGACGGTGAAGACGTCGATGAGGGGCGCGAAGACCGGGGTGATGATCTGGAAGATGACGACGAGGGGCATACCGACGCGGCCGAAGCGGCCCGAGGGGCCCTTGTCCGTCAGGGACTTGCGGTGCTTCCAGAGGGCCTGCATGGTGCCGTACGACCAGCGGTAACGCTGGGACCACAGCTGCTTGAGCGAGCCGGGGGCCTCGGTCCAGGCGCGGGCGTGCTCCTGGTAGACGACGCGCCAGCCCGCGCGGTGCATGGCGATGGTGATGTCGGTGTCCTCGGCGAGGGTGTCCTCGCTCATCCCGCCGACCTCCAGCACCGCGTCGCGGCGGAACGCGCCGATCGCGCCCGGGATCGTCGGCATGCAGCGCAGCAGGTCGTACATACGGCGGTCGAGGTTGAAGCCCATCACGTACTCGATGTGCTGCCAGGCGCCGATCATGGTGTTGCGGTTGCCGACCTTGGCGTTGCCGGCGACCGCGCCGACGCTCGGGTCGGCGAAGGGCTGCACCAGCTTGCCCACGGTGTCGGGCTCGAAGACGGTGTCGCCGTCCATCATGATGACGATGTCGTAACTGGCGCTGCGCACCCCGTTGTTGAGGGCGGCGGGCTTGCCGGCGTTCTCCTGGCGGATGACGCGGACGTTGTACATGCCGAGTTGTTCGGCGGCGGCGCGCGCGATCTCGGAGGTGCCGTCCGTGGAACCGTCGTCGACGACGATGATCTCTATCGGATGGGTGCTCTTCGACAGCGATTCGAGGGTGTTGGCGATGCACTCCTTCTCGTTGTACGCCGGGACGATCACGCTCACCGGGCCGGTGACCGGCGCTCCCCAGCTGAACCGCTTCTTGTTGCGCTGGCGGTAGTGGCGGCGGGCGAGGATCAGCATCATGCCGAAGCGGCCCATGACGGCGACGCCGACCACCATCAGCCCGACGGACAGCGTCGGTACGGCGTACTCGGCGACGAAGACGGCCGCGATCAGCGCCTTGCCCTCGTAGAGGGTGGTGCCGGTGGCGGTGCGGTGCGCGGCCTGCGGGTCCGACGTGCCCGGGGTGCCCTGTCCGCCCGCGGCGGCGCCCTGCTGGCCGTCGGCGCCGGGGGCTGTGCCCGGGGCCCCGCTCTGCTGCCCGTTCGCGGCGCCGGCGCCGGCGGCCGCATCGGCTCCGTCGCCGCTCCCGCTCTCGTCCTTCTGGAGGGCGCCGCTGACGGTGGTGAAGGTGTAGCCCTTGGCCTTCATCTTCTCGATGTACGTACCGAGCGCCTTCACCGTCTGGGAGCGGTCGCCGCCGGCGTCGTGCATGAGGACCGAGGCGCCGGTGCCGTCCTCCGGCGTGGCCCACTTGATGATCTTCTTGACGCCGGGCTTCTTCCAGTCGTCGCTGTCGGTGTCGACGAAGACGCTGGTGTAACCCTCTTCGCCGAGCTTCTGGTAGACGGGCCAGCTGTAGTTGTCGATGGCGTCCGTCTCGGAGGAGTACGGGGCGCGGAAGAGGGTCGTGGTGATGCCGGCCGCGCCCGCGAGGGCGAGCTGCGTCTGGGTCATCTCACGGGTGATGCGTGCGTCGCTCTGGTACGACAGGTCGACGTGGGTGAAGGTGTGGATGCCGATCTCATGGCCCTGCTCGACCATGTCCCGGGCGATCGACGGGTAGCGGGACACCATCGAGCCGACCACGAAGAACGTCGCGGGGACGTCGTACTCCTTGAGGACCTTCAGGATCTGCGGGGTCCAGGTCGGGTTGGGGCCGTCGTCGAAGGTGAGCGCGATGGTCTTGTCCGGGATGGACTGGGTCTGCGCCTGGCCGCCGCGGAAGGTGAGGATCGGCCCGCCGTCGAGGATGTCGTCGGGTACGTCGCTGGAGCTGGCGCCGGTGCGGACCCGCTGGTCGCCGCCGACCTCGGCGCGCAGATAGCCGTCCAGCAGCATCACGCAGGTCAGCCCGAGCAGAAGCAGCATGGCGAGGATCACCCGGGGTTTCTGCAGGGCGGCGGCCTTGCCGGTGGCGCGTTGAAGCTTGGAGGGGGCGCGTCGGCGTCCGCGGCGCGCGGGGGGTGTGGCGGGTGTCGTGGTGGTCATGGGGTGCTGCGCTCCCGTCAGTTGGAGGATGCGGACGGGGACGGTACGGCGGTGGGCGCACCGGAGGGCGGGGTGCCGCCGGGGGCTCCGTCGGGGGCGCCGGTCGGGATGCCCGAGGGGGCTACGCCGCCCTGGGGCTGCGGGCCGTTGCCGCCGGGCGCGACGCCGGGCTGGCCGCCGCCTCCGCCGAAGGGGAACAGTTCGGACGGGGACGCGGAGATGCCCCAGCCCATGAACGCCAAGCCGAGTACGACGGCGTAACCGAGGCAGACGACGCCCAGGAGCATGCCGCAGCGGCGCAGCAGTCTGGCCCGGCGCCCGGAGTTGTCGACGAACACGGGCCCCTCCTCCGGGGACCCTGTGCTCTGCTTGCCGCTCTTCTTGCGGCGGCTGCCGCGAGCCGGTGTCGAGGTGATCTCGTACACCGGCTCGGGGGAGAAGTTTTCATTGGCGGACTCGGATTGCATATCCCCGGATATTAGGCGGCCTTTATTTGGCCAATTCCAAGCTTCGCTTGTGAGACTCCCATGAGAAACTCCTTAATCTGTCTGTTTCCTTAGAGAATCTATGAACGACTGCGAAGCCGTGGCGGTTTGCTTTTGGGGCGATACACCCCACCCTAAGATGCATGTTTGCCCGACTTGCACCCTGTTTGACGGATGCCGTTCCGTGATCATCCTTCAGATCTGCAATCTTGAAGAAGCACACATGAACCACAGCCGACTGTGATTGATTTCCGTCTGTGAGTACCGTGAGGAATTCCCTGAAACCGGTCGCCGGACTTCTCTGTCTCGTGGCCCTGACCTGCGCGGGCTGCACCTCGGACACCGATACGTCCGCGTCCGCGCCCAACCCTCCAGCGAGCAGCGCCAGTTCCTCGGCGACCGCCGAGGAGTCACCGGCACAGTCGTCCACGACCACGGCCTACGCGCCCTATGTGAGCGCCACCGACGCGTCCGACCTCGACACCGCCGGGTCGGCCGCCGCCTACAACCTGGCGTTCGTGATCGCGGAGGGCGACGCGTGCACGCCCGCGTGGAACGGCAGCACCGCGATCGACGACTCGGCGACCAAGTCCCGGATCTCCGCGCTCACCGAGTCGGGCGCCTCGGTGCGGGTGTCGTTCGGCGGGGCGTCGGGGCCGGAGCTGGCCGAGGTCTGCGACAGCGCGGACGCGCTCGCCGAGGCGTATGGGGCGGCGCTCGACGCGGCCGGCGCCACCGCCGCCGACTTCGACGTCGAGGGTGACGCCCTGAAGGACTCCGCCTCCGTCGAACTGCGCTCCGAGGCGATAGCCCTCCTGCAGAAGGACCGCCCCGACCTGTCCGTCTCCTTCACCCTCCCCGTCATGCCGGACGGCCTCGACGACGACAGCATCGCCCTGCTCGACTCCGCCAACAACGCGTCCGTGCAGGTCTCCACGGTCAACATCATGACCATGAACTACGCCAGCAGCTACGACGGTGACATGGGCGACTACGCGGAACAGTCCGCCGAGGCGGCGCACACGCAGCTGATGGATGTGTTCGGCACGAGTGATTCCACTGCGTGGGGGGCGATGGCGTTGACCTCGATGCTCGGCGTCAACGACGTGGAGAACGAGACGTTCACCGTCGAGGACGCCTCGCAGGTGCGGGAGTTCGCGGAGGGGAAGGGGGTTGCGTGGGTGTCGATGTGGGCGACGTTCCGGGATCAGGCGTGTGGGGATGGGGCGAGTGATGAGTTGACGGACTGTAGTGGGGTGGATCAGGAGGACGGTGCGTTTGGAGAAGCGTTTTCGGGTTGAGCTCGGGAGGTTCTGAGAGTTGCGGGCTGCGGGTTGTGTGTGGCTGGTCGCGCCCACGCGGCGGAGCCGCAAATCGATACAGCCCCGCGCCCCTTTAAAGCCGGCGGTGGACTAGGCGCCCGGCGCACACCGTGGCTATACAAACGTCCGACTCGTCGAAGACCGCCAAATCGGCTCGGCCCGCCTCGGCGATCTCCGTGGGCCGGGCACTCACCAGTACCACCACGTCATTGCGCTCCGCCGCCGCCCGCAGTTCCGCGGTACCCGCGTGCTCCTCCAGCACCCCCACCGCCCCCGACTTCAGTACCGCGTGGATGCGTTCTCGGGGTGTCGGGGCGGGCGGGAGTGGGCCCTCGTGGATGTGGGCGGGGCCCAGGGTGCCGGGCCAGTGGCGTACTCGGGCGGCCGGGAAGCGGTCCTGAAGCTCCGTCAGTGGGCCCACCGCCCGGACCCGGCTGCCCTCCACCGCCACGGCGCCGTTCTTGACCGGCTCGGGGTCGTCCCAGGTGTGGCGCACCTCGTCGGCGGCGTGGATCGTCAGCACGGCGGACCTAGTTGGCGCTCAGCAGCTTCAACTCGGGGTGGGCCGTGCCGCCCTCGATGGCCGTGGACGAGATATGGGACATCACGCGCTCGTCGACGGGGTCGTCGGCCGGGTCGTCGTGGACCACGATGTGCTCGTACGTCGTGGTGCGCTGGGCGGGAACGCGGTCCGCCTTGCGGATGAGGTCGATGATCTCCTGGCGGTTGGAGCGGTGCTTGGCGCCGGCCGAGGAGACGACGTTCTCCTCCAGCATGATGGAGCCGAGGTCGTCCGCGCCGTAGTGCAGGGAGAGTTGGCCGATCTCCTTGCCGGTGGTGAGCCAGGAGCCCTGGATGTGGGCGATGTTGTCCATGAAGAGCCGTGCGATGGCGATCATGCGCAGGTACTCGAAGAGGGTGGCCTGCGTACGGCCCTTGAGGTGGTTGTTCTCCGGCTGGTACGTGTACGGGATGAAGGCGCGGAAGCCGCCCGTGCGGTCCTGGACGTCACGGATCATCCGGAGGTGTTCGATGCGCTCGGCGTTCGTCTCGCCCGTGCCCATCAGCATCGTGGACGTCGACTCCACACCCAGGTTGTGCGCGGTCTCCATGATCTCCAGCCAGCGCTCACCGGACTCCTTGAGGGGCGCGATGGCCTTGCGGGGGCGCTCGGGAAGCAGCTCCGCGCCGGCGCCGGCGAAGGAGTCGAGACCGGCGGCGTGGATGCGCTGGATGGCCTCCTCGACGCTCACCTTGGAGATCCGGGCCATGTGCTCGACCTCGGACGCGCCGAGGGAGTGGATGACCAGCTGCGGAAACTCTTTCTTGATCGCGGCGAAGTGCTTCTCGTAGTACTCCACGCCGTAGTCCGGGTGGTGCCCGCCCTGGAACATGATCTGCGTACCGCCCAGCTCGACGGTCTCCGCGCAGCGGCGCAGGATGTCGTCGAGATCGCGCGTCCAGCCCTTGTCCTTGGCCTTCGGCGGGGCGTAGAACGCGCAGAACTTGCACGCCGTGACGCAGACGTTCGTGTAGTTGATGTTCCGCTCGATGATGTACGTCGCGATGTGCTCCGTGCCCGCGTAGCGCCTGCGGCGTACGGCGTCGGCGGCGGCGCCGAGCGCGTGCAGCGGCGCGGAGCGGTAGAGGTCGAGTGCCTCCTCCGGCGAGATCCGCCCACCCTCGGCGGCACGGTCGAGAACAGACGTGAGATCGGCCTTCTCGGTCACCGGCGGCGTCCCTTTCATAGGCGTTCGTCAGGGCGGACGTAAGGGTTGAACGGACCGCTCCAGCCTACGCCAGGGGCCCGGACCACCCGACCTCAGCCCGCCCGCCTGTGGATAACCCGCCCGGCCCGCCTGTGGACAACTCCGTCCGGACGCCGATCGGCCGCAGCCGCGTACGGCCCCGCCCGGCTCCCCGCGGCCTCAGGCCGCGAACGCCTCCAGCAGCAGTCCCGCGTACGCCCCGCCGATCATGAACGGGCCGAGTGCGACCAGCTGTCCGCGCTTCGCGCGCCCCCTCGCGGCCAGGACCAACGTGTAGACGCTGCCGATCAGCGCGCCGGCGAACGTGCCGACGTACAGCGCGCCCCAGCCGTACCAGCCGAGGACCGCGCCGAGGCCGATCGCGAGCTTCACATCGCCGAAGCCGAGGGCGAGGGGGCGGAGCAGGAAGAGGAGGAAGTACGCGCCGCCGAGGATCAGTGCGCCTAGGGCCGATGTGCGCCACTGACCCGCGTGCTCCGGTACGTACGCCACCGCGCCCAGCAGGACGAGGGCCAGGCCCGCGAACGGCAGGGTCAGCGGGTCCGGGAGCCGTTGCGCCTTGATGTCCACGAGGGTGAGCAGTACGCCGAGGGGGGCGAGGAGCAGCCAGACCGCCAGTTCGGGACGGGTGCCGGTGGTGAGCGCGAGAGTGGCGCAGACGAGACCGGTCACCAGTACGACCATGGGGGTGCTCGGCCCGTACGCGCACGTGGGAGTGGATTCCGCGCAGCGTGCCCGCCCGAGCCAGCCGCCCGCGACCCCGGTGATCCGATGCCCGGCGGGGCACTCGTCCTGCCAGGGCTCCTCCTCGTCGACCGCGAAACGGTACGCGGGCCTCGGCAGCAGCGCACCCGCCGCCGCGCCCCACAGCGCGGCGGCCACGGCCGACCCGATCAACCAGAGGTCGAGATCCACTGCTAGTCCACCTTCGCCAGCCGCGCCGTCGGGTCGCCCGCGTCCGGATTCTCGGAGGTGTACTCCAACTCCTCGCCGACCGGGCTGAGCTGGATCTCATGCGTGTTCTTGACGCACGTACCGGGGTTGTTCTCCTTGTCGGGGATGCTCGTGGCGACGATCAGCTCGGCGCTGGCCTCCTTGAGCACCAGTTTGTCGTCGCAGGTGCCGCCGAGCAGATCGACCGAGCGGAAGCTGCCCAACTCCTCTCCCACGCCGGCCTGTTCCAGGGTGATCGTGAAGGTCCCGGCGGGGAGCTGGCCGCCGAGCGCGTAGCCGTCGCCCTCCCAGGTGCCGAGGAACTTCTCGGGTACCTGGCCCTTGCCCGTCGGCTCACTGCCCATGGGATCGTCGGACGTCGGGCTCGCGCTCGCCGTGGCCATGCCCCCGGAGTCCTTGGAAGCGGAATCGTTGCTCTCGCCCTGCATCATCCCGAACAGCCATGGCGCCCCCACCCCCACCGCCGCGAACGCCCCCGCGACCGCCAAAGCGACCGTGCAACTCACCCTCCGGCCACGCCCGTTCGTCGCGGTGGTGGACGTGGCGGCCACGCTCAGCGACAGCTTGCCCGGTGGGGACGGCACATGGGTGACGGGCTGCTCGGCCGACAGGACCGGCTGCTCCACCGGCATGACCGACGGCTTCGGCGGCATACCGGGCTGCCCCGGCGACATGACGGGCGGCGGCCCGAACGCCCCGCTCACGGCGGGTACTTCCGGTGCCTCGTGCACTTCGGGTGCCTCGGGCGCCTCCGGCCCTTCGGTTGCCTCGCCCTTGCCCGATGTGCCCGGAGCCCCCACCGAAGGACTGCTGAACTCGACCGGCCCGGAAGCCGGTACCTCCCCGCCCGCCTCCACCGCCTCCAGATTCAGCAGGTGAACGGCGCTGCGCCCCACCTGCTCCACCAGCGGTCCGGGCAGCCACCCGGCCGCGACCAGCCGGGCCGCGCCCTCGGGTGCCAGGGCCCGGGCGGCCTCGTCCGGGGTCGGACGGCCGGCGGCCTCCTTGCTCAGGCAGCGCTCGACGAGTGCGCGGAGGTCGCCCTCCAGCCCGTCGAGTCGGGGCTCCTCGTGGACCACCTTGTAGAGGAGGGCGGCGGAGGAGTCGCCCGGGAAGGGGGACTTGCCGGTCGCCGCGTACGCCAGGACCGCGCCCAGGGAGAAGAGGTCCGCCGCGCCCGTGACGCCCTTGCCGAGGATCTGCTCGGGGGACATGTAGCCGGGTGAACCGATGGAGACGCCGGTGGAGGTGATGGAGGCGGTGCCGTCCGTGGCGCGGGCGATACCGAAGTCGATGAGGAGGGGGCCGTCGACGGTCAGCAGGACGTTCGACGGTTTCACATCGCGGTGGACCAGTCCCAGCGCGTGCACGGCGGCAAGCGCCTCAGCGAGGCCCGCGCCCAACACCCGTACGGAGTGCGGGGGAAGCGGACCGCCGTCCGAGACGGCCGCCGCGAGGGAGGGTCCGGCCGCGTACGCGGTCGCCACCCACGGAACGGACGCCTCCGGGTCCGCGTCGAGGACGGGCGCGGTCCAGGCGCCGCCGACCCGCCGGGCCGCCGCCACCTCCCGCCGGAAACGGGCCCGGAACTCCTCGTCAAGGGCGAAGTGCGGATGGACGACCTTCACCGCGACGGTACGGCCGCCCGCGCTGCGCCCCAGATAGACCCGGCCCATCCCCCCGGACCCGAGCCGGCCGAGCAGCCGGTAGGGCCCCACGACCGTGGGCTCGCCGACGTCCAGCGGTTGCATGACGCCCACCCCTCCCCCGTACGTCCTCTCCACGCTTCCCCAGCAGCGTAGTGCCGTATGCCCGAATGAGAATGTGAACGGCGGCCGCCGCTCTTCCCACAGAACCCGGAATTGGTCAAATGAAATCTCGGGGAGTCTTCGGGAGTCGCAGGAGGACTCACGGAAGAAATGTTCAGGAAAGGAGGTCGACCTTCACGTCCGCCGGAAATCCGGTGGTCGGCCCCACCCGGCGCGCGAACTCGGTGACCGCGGCGAGCTGGGCGTCGCCGAACCGGAAGTCGAGGGTGGTGAAGTACCGCTCCAGAACCCGTTCGTCGTACGCCTCCCAGCGGGCCGCCTGCTCGACCACCTTGTCGACCTCGGTGAGCGAGAGGTCCCGGGAGGCGAGGAACGCCTCGTGGACACCGCGGGTCAACTCGGGCTCGCGGGCCAGGTAGTCCCGGCGGGCCGCCCACACCGCGAAGACGAACGGCAGCCCCGTCCACGCCTTCCACATGGCACCGAGGTCGTGCACCTCCAGGCCGTGCTTGGGCCCGTCGACCAGGTTGGCCCGCAGCGCGGCGTCCCCGATCAGGACGGCGGCCTCGGCCTCCTGCATCATCAGCGCCAGATCGGGCGGGCAGGTGTAGTACGACGGCTGTACGCCGATGCTGTCGGCCAGCAGCAGTTGGGCGAGGCGCACGGAGGTGCGGGAGGTGGAGCCCAGGGCGACGCGTGCGCCGTCCAGGCGTTCGAGGGGCACCTGGGACACGAGGACGCAGGACATCACCGGCCCGTCGCAGCCGACCGCGATATCGGGGAAGGCGACCAGTTCGTCGGCGTGTCGCAGGAACTCGACGAGGGTGATGGGGCCGATGTCGAGGTCACCGCGGACCAGCTGCTCGCTGAGCTTCTCCGGGGTGTCCTTGGTCAGCTCGAAGTCGAGGAGCGTGCCCGTTCTCGCGAGCCCCCAGTACAGGGGCAGGCAGTTCAGGAACTGGATGTGGCCTACGCGCGGCCGAGTGCGAGAATTGTCCACATCGCGAGACTAGACCTCATGGAGCACGGTCCGGGGCCCGGGGTCCCCCGGCCGGACCCACCGGTCGTGGGACGTCCCGACGAGCGTCGCGGGGCGGCCCGATGAGGCGCTCGGGGGACGGTCGTCAATCCGGCGCAACGATCACTCAAACATCCGGGTGACGTGATCTTGACCTCTATTGCTTTCGGCTGCCCCCGTGCTAGGCTCGCCGCAAGTTGCAGTTTGGTTTCCCTTGCAGTACAGAGCCTGCGGAGCATGTAACCGCGGGCTCTAGTCGTTTTCAGACGTATGCAGTTGTGCGGCAATGTTTCACACTTGCAGGTTCTGGAGCAGGGCGACCCTTTGGGCCCAAGGAGGGCTTATGGCTACCGGAACCGTTAAGTGGTTCAACGCCGAAAAGGGCTTTGGTTTCATCGCCCAGGAAGGCGGCGGCCCCGACGTCTTCGTTCACTACTCCGCGATCAACGCGAGCGGCTTCCGTTCGCTGGAGGAGAACCAGCAGGTCTCCTTCGACGTGACCCAGGGCCCGAAGGGTCCGCAGGCGGAGAACGTCACCCCCGTCTGAGGCGAACCCCGTCTCTGATCCGGACCTGAGAGCAGTACCCAAGGAGCCCCGCCGCCGCAAGGCGGTGGGGCTCCTGCCTTTTCCTCCATGTGTTTCCCTACACGTGCTGCATGATCAGCACGAAGGCCGTCCCCGGTTCGAGGGCCTCGTAGGAGTGGGGCACATCGCCGCGATAGGTGATGTAGTCACCGGGGGCCAGTTCCACCGTCTCCCCCGCCGGTCCGGCCTTCAGCCTCCCCGTGGCGACGATCAGATGCTCCACCGTTCCCGGAATGTGCGGCTCCGACTCCCGCGCGGAGCCCGGTTCGCTCCGTAGGTGGTAGATGTCCCGCCGTACGCCGGGCGGGCTGGCGGACAGCAGCGTGGCCGCGTACGCGGCCTTCTCCGACGCCACGGTCGGGCCCTGCCCCGCCCGGACGACCCGCACGGACGGCGCCGGCGGCTCCACCAGCACGCTGAACGGCACACCCAGCACCACCCCGAGCGCCCACAACGTCTCCACGCTCGGGTTCCCGTTCCCCGCCTCCAGCTGCGACAGCGTCGACTTCGCGATCCCGGCCCGCTTGGCCAGCTCCGACAGCGACAGCCCTACACGGGTGCGTTCACGGCGCAGCGAGGCGGCGATCCAGTCGAGGGGGAGGCGGGTGGGGGGCCTCCCGGCTTCGGGTGCGGCGTCGGCCTGAGGGGTGGCGTCGGCGTCGGGGGTGGCGGCATCGGACATGTCGTTCGCTCCATCGGTACATTCGTTCGGCTTGACGAACAGCGCCTCTTCTGTCCACTGTAGAGAACATGCGTACGGCAGAGCGAACATCCCGTTGTGTGCGGAACCGCTTCGTACGGCACCGCTTCGTACGGCGCGGTCTCGTACGGCACCCCGATCTGGTCCGGGACGCGTCCCTCGTCTGGGTGGCCGGCGGTGTCGTGGGCGTCTCCTTCGGTGCGATCTCCGTCGCCGGGGGGCTTCCGGTGTGGGTGCCGGTGGTGATGTCGCTGGTGGTGTACGCGGGTTCGGCGCAGTTCAGCACGGTCGGAATCCTGGCGGCCGGGGGCGGTCCGCTCGCCGCGGCGGCCACCGGTCTGCTGCTCAACACCCGTACGGCGGCCTTCAGTCTGGCGGTCGCGGACGTACTGGGCCGGGGCCGGGTCGCACGCTTCGTCGGCGCCCATCTGGTCACCGACGAGACGGTCGCCTTCGCCCTGGCCGAGCCCGACCCCGCCCGTCGCCGGGCGGCGTTCTGGATCTCGGGTCTGGGGCTGTTCACCGTCTGGAACGTGGGGGTCCTGGCCGGTGCCCTCGCCGGGTCCGCGCTGGGTGACACCGCGGCCTACGGCCTGGACGCCGCCTTCCCCGCCGTGCTGGCGGCCCTGGTCCTGCCCGCCCTGCGCGAGCAGCCGCCCGTACGCCGGGCCGCGCTGCTGGGAGCGGCGATCGCGCTGGCGACGACTCCGGTGACACCGGCGGGAGTTCCCGTACTGCTGGCCCTGGCCGGGCTGGTCGTGTGGCGGGCGCCTAGGGTCGGGGGCCGGTCATGAGTCCGGTCGTCACCGCGATGCTCCTGCTGGCCGTGGGCACTTACGCCCTCCGGCTCACCGGTCCCGTACTGCACGGGCGGGTCGAGATCCCCGTACGGGTGCGGGAGTCGCTGACGGGCGCGGCCGTCGTCCTCCTCGTGGCGCTGCTCGGCACCGGCGCCCTGACCGAGGGCGGCGGCTTCGCCGGGTGGGCGCGGCCCGCCGGGGTGCTGATGGGCGGGGTGCTGGCCTGGCGAAGGGCACCGTTCGCGGTGGTCGTCCTGGGTGCGGCGACCACGGCCGCGCTGCGGGCGGTGGGGGTGGGTTGACCCCGGTCAGCCTTGTGCGGCTCCGCCGCGCCGAGGCTCCGCTGGTTGTGCCGGAATGCGGCTCCGCCGCGCGGCGAGGTGTACCGTCCCGTCGGTCGGCTGCGGCGCCGTCGTGGCTGGTCGCGCAGTTCCCCGCGCCCCTTTCAGGGGCGCTCGGCGGCCAGTTCCTCCAGTACTCGTCTGAGTCGTATGCCGGAGTCCAGGTCGGGGTCGAGGTCCTTGGCCTTCAGGAGGGCGAGTAGGGAGGCTCGGACCACCTCGGCGCCCTCGGGGGACACCCGCTTGGAGACCTCCAGCCATTGGAGGGGGTGGTCGTCCTCGTGGCCGGCGGCGGCCAATCCGCAGTGCTCCAGGGTGACTTCGTGGTGGTCCAGCCGGGCCGTGAGCCAGCGGGTGCTGTGGACGGGGCCGAGGACCGTGAGGGAGTCGAAGGGCACCGCCGTATCGGCGCAGTCGGTGAGGAAGTCCTGTTGGTGGGCGGAGAATACCGAGGTGAGGGGCTTGCCGCCCGTGACGGCGGCTTCGACGGCCGTGCGGTCACAGGCGGAGGTCAGGGTGGCCGAGAGGACCCGGCGGTCGCCGGCCCAGACGTCGGACAGCCCCAGGGAGTCCGGTCCCTGCTCACGGAAGCGCAGCCATCGTTCCGAGAGCCGGGACCGGCGGCAGGGCCGCAATTCCGCGGTCGCGGCCCCTCCCCGCCCGCTCCCCGCCCGGAGGCGCAGGATCAGCCCCGCGTCCAGAAGCGGCAGTTGTCCCGGCGCCGTGGAGCGGGCGAGGGCCTCACAGAAGTAGACGCGGCGCCGGGCTCCCCCGGTGTCCGGCGCCAGCGCCCGGGTCGCGGCGGCTGCGCCCGCACCCGAGAACGTCACCCTGATCTCGACCGAGTCGAGCCGGTCCGATCCGGAGGTGAGATCCCCGCGTCCAGCGGATGCCGGCATGAGCCGTCCCCCTAGTTCCGCGACCTGGTTCATTTCCCCGTGTTCCTCTGTTTTCTCTGTTTTCTGCCGGAAGGCGGGCCGCCGGGTGAGGCCGCTCAGCCGTGCCGTCGGCCCGCCTTCCGGGTTCTGCGGTGTCGTTCCCCCGTGGTGGTGCTCTGTTCCGTTTCCCCTGGTTCCCCCGTTTTCCCCGTTCCCCTGTTTCTCTGTTCCCCTGTCGCGCTTCGCGAGGTTCCGCGTTCCGCTCCGTGAAGTCCCGCGAAGGTTCCGCGAGACCATTGAAGGCCCGGACGGCCCCCGCCCGCTTCCGGGAAGTCCCTATATCGCCCCGGGTATCGACCCCGACGTCCCCCTACATCGCCCCCGGCATCACTTCCGAGACCGCCCGGCGTCCCCCGGCGCCGCCTCCGAGATCTCCCCACAACTCGCCCGGCATTCAACCTTCTTGGCCCGCCCTCCTCGGGGCATCATGGACGGGCGGGGCGGGCACAGACGGGCACCAGGGGGTGGCGCATTGTTACGGGCACTCGTCGGCCGGGAGCGGGAACGCCGGCTGATGGACGACCTGCTCGTGGCGGGTGGGGCGGGCGGGGCGGCGTTGCTGCTCTGGGGCGAGCCCGGCATCGGGAAGACGGCCCTGCTCGACTACGCGGCGCAGCGGGCGGCGACGGGGACGCCGGGCGCGGCTCCCGCGACCGTGCTGCGCGCCCGGGGCATCGAGACCGAGACCGTCCTCCCCTTCGCCACCCTCGGCGACCTTCTCATGCCCCATTCGTCCCTTTTCAGGGAACTCCCCGGGGCCCAGCGTTCCGCCCTGGAGTCCTGCCTCGCCCTCGGCGGTGACACCGCCGTCCCGCCCGGCAACCCGTACGCCGCCTGTATGGGCGCCCTGAACGTCCTCGCCTCGCTCGGTGACGAACGCCCCGTCGTCGTCCTCGTCGACGACCTCCACTGGGTCGACCCCTCCTCCCAGCGGGTGCTGCTGTTCATCGCCCGCCGGTTGTCGAGTGAGCGGGTCGCGCTCGCGCTCGGGTCCCGCGAGGACCACGGCGAGGCGGGGCCCCGGCGGAGCATTCCGACCGTGCAGGTGGGGGGACTGGCACCGGAGGAGTGCGCGGAACTCCTCAACGGATACGGCAACGGCAACGGCCAAGGAAGTACAGAGGACATCGGCGCCGGTCGTGGCAGCGGGGTCGCAAGCCACGCCACCGGCACCGCCACCGGCACCCGGACCGGCGACGAGCACGGCCACCCCACCCCCACCACCACCGGCCATCGCACGGTCGCCCCCGGTGTCCTCGCCGAACTCGTCCGCATCAGCGGTGGGAACCCCCTCGCCCTGCGGGAGATCGCGAGCGGGCTGACGGACGAACAGGCGCGGGGCGAGCGGCCGTTGCTGGACCCGCCCTCCCTCGGCAGCCATCTGGAGCGCGCCTGGGCGACCCGGATCGACGGTCTGCCCGACCCGGCCCGCAGAGCCCTGGTGGTCCTCGCGGCCAGTCGCTCCACGGCGGCGGGCCCCCTCCGCAAGGCCCTGGAAGCGGCCGGACTCTCGCTCGACGCCCTCTCCCCGGCGGAGGAGGACGGCCTGATCACGGCCGCCGCCGACGGGCTGGACTTCCACCACCCGGTGCTGCGCGCGCTGGTGTTGGGCCGGGCGCCGCTGGCCCACCGTTTCGCGGCGTTCCACGCGCTCGCCGAGGTGAGCACGGGCCCGCTGCACGCCTGGTACCGGGCGTCGGCGACCCCCGGCCCCGACGAGGAGGCCGCGGCGGCGCTGGCGGAGGCCGCGCAGGAGGCCCGTAGGCGCAGCGCCTTCGGTGAGGCGGCGCTCGCCTGGCGACGGGCCGCCGAGCTGACCCCCGACCCGGCGCCCCGCGCCGGCCGTCTCCACAACGCCGCCTCCGACGCGCTGCTCAGCGGCTCCCCGGCGGGCCCGCAGTGGTGCGAGGAGGCGTTGCGGACCACGCCCGATCCGGCGATGCGCGCGGTCATCCAGGGTCTGCTCGGCCGGATGTACACCTGGAAGGGCGAGACGGCGCAGGCGTACGGCCTGCTGATGAACGCCGCCGACGCCGTGCGCGGCACCGATCCCTTCCGGGCCTGTCTGCTCCTCGCGGAGGCGACGGCCGCCGCGCGTCTCGACGGCCATGTCCCGGCGGCCGTACGGGTCGCCGAGGAATCGCTCGCCCTCGCCACCGAGACCGGGCCCGAACGCTGGTACAGCTACACCCTCCTCGGCGGCGCCCTCGCCATGGCGGGCCGTACGGCCGAGGGCCGCGCCATGCTGGAGGCCGCCGACCACCACGGCACCGGCGGCGATCCCGTCCGCGACCAGCAGGTCTACGCGATCGCCGGGCAGGCGTGGAGCCGTATGGAGGAGTTCACCCGGGGCCGCCGACTCCTCAACACGGCGGTCGAGTCGGCGCGGCAGCACAGCGCGGTGGGCGTCCTGGGCTTCACCCTCGCCGTACGGGGTGAGCTGGAGACCCGTATCGGCCAATGGGCCTCCGCGCGCGGCGACTTGACGGAGGCGCTGCGCTGGGCGGAGGAGCTGGGCCAGCTGACCTGTGTGAGTTACGCCCTCTACTGCCTGGCCCGGCTGGAGGCGCTGCGCGGTGACCGGGTCGAGTGCGAGGAGCATGTGGCGCGGGCGCGGCGGGAGTGCGGGGCGTACGGGATCGGCTGCCAGGAGTTCCATATGACGGCGGTGCTCGGGCTGTCGGCCCTCGCCTACGGGGATCACGACGCGGCGGCCGACCAGTTGGAGCAGACGCTCGCGCTGGCGATCGAGCAGGGGATCGGGAACCCGGAGGTGGTCCCGTTCGCCGCGGATCTGGCCGAGGCGCATGTTCGGGCGGGGAACGCGGCGCGGGCGGGTGAGGTGGTGACCTGGCTGGAGGAGCGGGCGCGGGAGACGGGGCTGGCGTCGGCCGAGGCGTCGGCGGCGCGGGTGCGGGGGCTGCTGGCAGGGACGCCGGAGGAGGCGGAGGCGTACTTCGCGGCGGCGCTCAAGGCGCATCAGCGGACGACGGGGCCCTTCGACGAGGCGCGCACGCTGTTGTGCGAGGCGGAGGTGTTGCGCCGCCATCGCCGTCCGGGGGCCGCGCGCTCCCCCCTGTCCTCGGCCCTGGCCTGCTTCGAACGGCTGGGCGCGGTGCCGTGGGCGCGGCGGGCGGCGAGCGAACTGGCCGCCGCCGGGGGGACGGTGGGCACGGCCGGGGGCGCCACGGCGGCCGGTGCCACGGGCGGGGGTCCGGCGCGGGCCGGCGGCCGTATGGGCGGCGTACTGGACCAGTTGACGCCGCAGGAGTTCCAGGTGTCGAGGGCGATCGCGCGCGGCCTCAACAACACGGAGGCGGCGGCGTCGCTGTTCGTGTCCCGCAAGACGGTGGAGGCCCATCTCACCCGGATCTACCGGAAGTTACACGTCCGGTCGAGGACGGACCTGACGCGGTTGCTGACGGCGGCGGACCTGGTGGACTGAGCGTGCCGCGTGCGGGGTGCCGCCGGGCGTGGGCGTGCCGGTGCGGGTCCCAGGGCGGAGGCGCGCGTTCTCGGCATCCGGATGACGTACCGCGGATGCCGGCGTGTGAGCCGATGCCTCCCGGAGGCCCTGCCGATCCTGAGGGGGTACTCACCGGCGCGACGCCGCCCCCGAGCCCGTCGGCCCGTCGGGTCGGTGTCATCCGTCGTTCTTCCGGGAGCTGCGCACGTTCGACGACACCCACGAGTGCTCCTGGCACACGCCCGCGCACCACGGTGGTGTGGCCTTCCTCAAGTCCCCGGTGGGGCGGGCGTACCACGACTACTTCGGGGAGCAGCTGCTGCGCAGCGACATCTCCCCGGCACGGTCGGCCACGACGAGATCGTGCCGGTCGACCGCAACTGCCACAAGGCGGTCGACCACGGCATCACCCTGTCCCTGGGCCGGCCCGTCCATCTCGTACGCCGTGAGCCAGGAACCCACCCTCGCCATCGTCACCAACTCGACCTACGACGGCCTGTGTTACGACGCCGTACGGGTGGCGGACCTGCTCAGCGGCGGCCACCGCCCGACCGTGTTCGCGAGCCAGTCAACGCACAAACTGCCGGCGGCGCTGTCCCAGGCGGCCATGATCCATGTGAAGGAGTCACCCGGCAGGCGTTGATCCGGCTGGGGCGCCGTCTCGGTGAGGACCGCACGGCCGCACTGGTTCTTCGGGGCCTGGCAGCCCGACGAGGTGACCGATCCCGACACCGGGGTGCGGTACCCCTTCCACCAGGCGCCGCTCGAACTCCTGCAGAAGAAGGCCGACTGCTGGAAGCTCGCTCCTCAGGCCGACTGGCACGTGCTGGAGACCTTCGACCAGACGTTCCCCGGCTTCGCCAACGAGACCCATGGGGCCCACCCGCACCGTACGCGGCGGAGCGGCGCTGCCCGGGTCCTACGTCCGCCAGCTTCTCGCGTGCGCCTCGAACACCTCCGGCGCGCTGTGCACCGGCACCACACACACCAGATGCCCTCCGGGCGCCCGCAGGACCCTGCACTCCAGCCACTGGGCGATCTGCTCGGCACCGAGGGCGAGCAGTCGCGCCGTCTCGGCCTCCACGTCGTCCGTCTCGATGTCGAGATGGACGCGGGGCGCGTCGTCGACGGCCTGGACGACGGTGGTCAGGCCGGGCAGGGCGTCGTGCAGGACGGTGAACTGGGGCTCGGTGGGGACGGGTTGGGCGGGGGCGCCGAGGGCTTCCGCCCAGAAGGCGGCCGCCCGGTCGGCCTCGTCCTTCGGGGTGTCGAGGAGGACTGCGTAGACACGGCTTCTGTGCATGCCAGCACAGTAAGGGCAGGACTGTCGCGGACAGTTGCGAAGGCGCCTGGATTCCTTCCTGGCACGGTTGGCCATGCGCCGCTGTCCGCCCAGTCGTGTGTGCTGCCGCACTCAGCCGGCGTCCGGCCCTGATTCGGGACCGATATAGATCTCCGCGCCGTCGGAATCCCACGCCCTCGTGTATCCACCGCTCGGCGCAGCCACGACAAGGTCTCCCGATTCCAAGGAGACCATGCCGTCGTCGCCCTGGCCGAACCACTCGACAACGACAGGCCTGCCCGGTTCGAGCGCGTACTCCGCCGCTGTCGGCTCGAAAGCCAGCACGACCTCTCGATCCGCACGGATGACGAAACGCATAGCTAATCTCCGAGATTGTCCATGTAGTACTGGAAGAGGTCCGCCCTTGATTGGGCGCTCGGGTTGATCTTCTCCGGGTTGTTGGGGAACTTCGCCGCCGACTTGTTGTGGATGTCCTGGTAGAAGTTCCGCCAGTGCTCGGCGTCCTGTCGAGTCATCCCGATCGACTTCATTTTCGCCACCTGCTCCGGAGTCTTCAGCTTGCTGGCGTCCGCGAGGCTTCGCCCGCCCCACGCCACGTCACCGAAGGCCGGGCGTGATTCGAATCCCATCCGGGCCCACGTGGCGTCGAGCACCTCCATGCTGGGAACGTCACACGACGCGTTGTGCACCAGCACCGGTGTCTCGCCCGCCAGCACGTAGTAGGTGTGCAGGCCGTCGACGGTCAGGTTGTATGTGCGGGCCTTCTTCGTGAAGTTCCGGTTGGCGGTGACGACGACCGTGTCGCCGTCGTCCGTGCGCAAGGTCATGCCCGGGCGGAGATGGCCCGCCTGGACCCAGTCCCGTTGTGACGGGGACCAGAAGGGGTGCTCGTGGGTCGCGGTGAGGTTTTCTGTGCCGTTCTCGGTGGCGAGGGACAGCTCGTTGAAGTGCCTGTCGTCCTCGGTGACGATGAGGCGGGTGACCTTTCGGGGGCCGGTCTCACCGGTTCTCGGGTCGGTGGCGAGGACCTCGTCGCCGACCTTGACGTCCTCGATGTCCTTGGTCTTGCCGTCGGCCATCAGGACATCGGTACCGGCGAGGAAGCACTTGCAGCGCTTGCCGAACTTCCCGAGCCAGTCCCCGACGGCGTCGGCGCCCTTCTTGAGCACCGATTCGGGCACCAGCTTCAGCGCCTTGGCGAAGGGAAGGTCCGTGCCCGCCACGAGGCAGCTCTTCGCTCCGGAGCCGGAGAGGCAGTCCTTCCATGCGGTGGGGTCGGGCAGGACGAGCGAGGCGACGGTCTTGAAGACAGCCACCGTGACCGCGTTGTCGTACGGCTTGAAATCGATCTTCTTGCCGAGGGTCGGCAGGTCGCTGCCCGTCTTGTAGATGCTGTGGAGTTCGCCGTCGGCACGGTAGTTGTAGTGGGTGTTCTCGTAGTGGTAGGTCCAGGTTCCGTCACCGTTCGGGGTCATCCAGTCCCGGTAGGTGTCGTCGCCGTCCTTGCAGCCCCTGTCGCACATGGTGACCGGCTTGAGACCGTCGGGGTCCATGAAGCTGATCGGATTGTTGATCGAGTACGAGTACGCGTTGAGGTTCTGCGGTGCGTACGGCGTGACCAGCGGGTCCGGGCTGAGGAAGCGGCCCAGCGTGGCGTCGTACATGCGGGCGCCGAGGATGGACAGGCCCGTGGTGTCGTCCTCGGTCTTGCCCAGGAAGCCGCGGTCCGTTCCGGCGGGCAGGTCGGTGTCGCCGTTCTGGGCGCCGAAGGGCAGGTAGCGGCGGCGCGTCGGGGTGCCCGTGGCGGTGTCGACGGTCAGCTGGGTCGACGCCTGGGTGTCGGACATGACCCAGCTCAGCTTGCTGGTGGTCGGGTCCACCGCCGTGCGTGAGGCGACGACACCGCTGCCGTCGCTGTAGTGGCGCGTGGCCTTCGCGTCGGCGCCGGGTGCCTTGTGGACCTCCTGGCCGTCCAGGTACAGGACGTTCTCGTTCGGTGAGCTGCGCAGCAGCAGGCTGCCGCCGGCGTCGTAGACATAGCCGGTGGTGGTGGCCCCGCTGGTCGCGGTGACCTGGCCCAGGGCGTTCCAGGCGAGGTCGGTCGTGGCCCCGTCCACGGTACGGCTCTCCAGCTGGCCGGCGTCGTCGTAGGTGTAGCTGTCGGTTCCGGTCGGTGTCTTGACGGTGGAGACGGCGTGCGGGCGGGCGGCGCCGGCGGTGTAGGTCGACTGGTCGGCGGAGTAGCCGGGGTAGACGTAGTCGTTGACTTCGGCGCCGGTGGCGGTGGTGTTGGTGACCTTCTGCAGGTTGCCGATGCCGTCGTAGGTGTAGTCGAGCTGGTAGGGGTCCTGGCCGGTGGCCAGGTCGGTGGAGAAGGGGCCGGCGCAGCCGGTGGTCGCCGCCGAGGTCCAGGCGCGGGAGAGACGGTTCAGCTCGTCGAAGGTGTAGCACTGGTGCCGGCCGGTGATCCGGTCGGCGAGGTCGGTGGTCTGGCCCGCGTTGTCGCGCAGGTAGTCGTCGTTCTGGACGGTGCCCTTGGTGCTGGTGGTCGTGGTGATGTTCTTCAGCCAGCCGGTGCCATTGGCGTCGTCGTAGGCGTACGAACGGCGGGCCGTGGTACCGGTCGTGGCCGTGGTCCCGTAAGTGCGGTCGGTCAGGCGGCCCAGGCTGTCGAAGCCGGTCGCGTCGACGTAGACCGTGTTGTCGAGGTCGCTGGTGACCTTCTCCGGGTTGCCGAGGGCGTCGAACTGCGTGGTGACGGTCTCCTGCGGCAGGTCCCCGACTGCCGGGTAGGTCACGCTGGTCTGCTGACCGCCCGCGTTGTAGGTGGAGGCCGTCTTGTAGGTGCCCTGCAGTCCGCTTCCGTCGGCGGGGATCGTCGTCTGCGACTCGGTGACATGGCCGTCGACGTCGTAGGCGTTGACGGTGCCGGTGTACGCGTTGCCGCCCACGTAGGAGGTGGAGGTGGCGAGTTCACCGATGCCATTCGTGGCCGTGTCGTAGGTGTTGCGCGTCAGCACCGTCGAGCCGTTCTGCACGGTCAGCGGTCGGTTCAGGGCGTCGTAGGTGTGCGTCAGGACGGTGCCGTTGCCGTCCGTGACCGTCTCGACATTGCCGTTGCCGTCGTAGGTCGTGGCGCCGACGCCGTTCGGGTCGCTGTCGGGGTCGATGCCGCCGGTGCGCTCGCCGAGCCAGTTGTAGGTGTAGGTGGTGACGTTGCCCTTGGAGTCGGTGATCTTCGACAACTTGCCGCTACGGGTGTAGTCGTACGACGTCGTGTACGTCGACGGACCGAACTCCACGACCTTGCTGACCTGGCCGAACACATCGGTATACGTGTTCGTGCGCTCGCCCACCGGCGGCATCGTGGTCGTGTAGTCGCCGTGGAAGTTGACGCGTGTCTGACCCTGGGTCTGGGCGTCACCGTTCACCAGGATCAGGGACTGCGTGGAGCGGCCCGCGAAGTCGATCAGCAGATCGGTGTAGGAGGGCAGGTCCTCCACGGTCGGCAGGACCATGCCCGAGCCGGCGGCGTCCGCGTTGTAGAAGGCGGCGCTGGTGCCGGTGACATTGCCGGAGGTGTCGTAGCGGGTGGAGACGACCGTCCGGCCAGTGCCAGTGGGCGCCGGGGTCTGCGTCTCACGGGTGCGGCCCAGTCCGTCGAGGTACTCGTACGAGGTCGCGGTCTTCCCGCCCGATTCCAGCAGCGTCTTGGTGGTGATCCTCGGCGGAACCGAGGAGACCAGGTCGGGCACGCCCTCGCTGTTGTCCGCCATGGTGATCGTGTACGTGTACTGCACGGACGGCGTGCCGTCGGGGTACGCCGAGATCCGCGACGGCTTGAACACCTGGGCGACACGGCCCACGGAGTCGTGCACGAGGCGCGTGGTCTCGCCGTTGGCGTCCTCGATGCGGTACGGGGTCGCCCACAGCCGGGAGAACCACGTCGTGGTCGTCTGCGGTCCGGCCCCGGCGGTGGTGCCGTCCGGGTCGGGTGTGGTGACCTTGACGCCGTTCACCGGCCAGGACGTCGCCGGGGAGTACGTGGTCGTGGTGGTCTTCTGCTTGCCGTCCGTCGCGGTGAGCTGCCGACCGGCCTGGTCGTACGTCGCCTTCGTCTCGCGGTAGTTGGTGCCGTCGGTGTACGCGCGAACGGTGGTGGGCAGACCGTCGGCCGGCTTGTTGGTGGCGACCGAGGTCGCGCCGTCGTACAGGGTCACCGTGTAGGCGTCCTGGTTGGCCGACGACCTCGCCGCGCAGTCGGCGGCGTAGTGGCGGGTCTCGTCGGGCAGGACCATCCAGCGCTGGACCTGGGAGTCGGGGAAGTAGTCGGTGTTGTAGGCGCGGCCGTAGGTGGTGCACCGGTTGTCGTCGGTGTCGGACAGGCCCCAGTCGTTGGTGCGCAGAGGCAGGCCGTACTTGGTGCTGGCCGCCTCAGCGGTGTCGAACTCGTCCTTGACGATGTGCTCACGCCAGCCGGTCGAGGTCTTGTCGTGCGTGGTGGTCTTGGACTCGCGGACGAAGCGGGCGTCGGGCAGGCCGTCGTACTGGGCGGTGTTGTACACCCAGTACTCGTGCCAGACCCGCTTGTGGGACTGTCCGGAGCCGTCGCGGTTGCTGGTCTCCAGGATCTTGCCGTTCAGCCAGGCC
Organism: Streptomyces sp. NPDC002643; assembly: GCF_053592555.1. Lineage (NCBI taxonomy): Bacteria > Bacillati > Actinomycetota > Actinomycetes > Kitasatosporales > Streptomycetaceae > Streptomyces > Streptomyces sp. NPDC002643. The sequence continues at coordinate 112,247 of NZ_JBSFVY010000014.1, read as the reverse complement.
GAGTCGGTGACCGCCGGACGGCCACTGTCGCCGTCGTCGACCGTGACACTGCGGGTGGCCGAGGGGTCGGTCTTGGACGTGCGGTCGCCGTCCATACCCCGGTACAGCCAGAAGTACGTGGAGGCCGCGTTGGACTTGGTGCCGGTGTGGACCTCGACCTGCTGATAGCCCCGCCACTCCGTCCAGGACTCGTCCTCGTCCTTGGTCAGCGGATCGTTGGGGAACGCCCAGGCCGGCTTGCCCACGTAGTCGTATGTGGTGGTCATGGTCGGGTCGCCGTCGTTGCCGGAGCCCGCGCCGGGGCCCGGGTCGACGCTCACCTTGGAGACCACGTACTTCTTGAACCAGCCCGTCTTCTCGTCCGTTGAGCCCTCGGGCACCCAGCGCTGCTTGAAACACGCCTGCGTGTTGTTGGACTCCGTGGGCAGGCTGTCGATGTCGCAGGCGTCCTGGTCGTCGTAGTTGCGGTACGTGACATTGACGAACGAACCGAGGTCGCCGTGGATCTGCGTAACCCGCCGGAAGTTCAGGACACCACCGCCGAGCTGGTTGTCCCGCCACTCACCGTTGATGTTGATGGTGGGCAGGGTGATGTCGTCGCCGTCGCCGTAGCCCTTGCGCTGCACATAGTCCAGCCACAGCGTGTTGTCGACCGTGCCCTCGGGGTTCGGCAGCCCGTACTTCATCTGGTACTGCATCGCCGGGTCCCACGGAGAGGAGTCGTTGTCCCGGACGAAGGTCTTGACGTCCCACAGCATCTTCGTGGCGAAGAACGTCGGCGAGTACGTCTCACCGGTGATCGTCTTGCAGCCGTCGTCGGCGGCCGTGCCGTCACACATCAGGTCCGTGGGGACATCCGGATACGAACTGGCGTTGGAGGAGATGGCCGGGCAGGCCGCCGGTTCACTGGCCAGCGGGTCCTTGTCCGCCATCCGCTCCACACAGCGGCCGACGTAACGCAGGTCCACCTTGGCCGGCAACTGCGCTCCGGAGATCTGGGAGGCCCAGCCGTACTCGATGCGCACCGGGTAGGCGGCGGAGTCGTAGGAACGGGCCTGGTCGGTCAGCAGCACGGACCGGTAGTGGTTCTGCTCCTTCTCATAGAAGTACGCGGTCTCGACCTCACTCTGGTCGACCACGCGGTCCAGACCCCAGCGGTAAGCCTGCTTGGTCACCCCGATACCGCCGCTGTAGCCGGGCTCACCCGCGTCGTTACCGAAGACGGGGACGGTCAGGACCGAGTCGGTGGCGCCGTTGGTGCGCTCGGAGCGGCCCCAGCCGAAGTAGTAGCGCATACCGTCCTGAGTGGACACCACCCAGTACTCGTCATCCGACCCGTGACCGCCAGTCAGGTGCTGCACCCGCCAGCCCGGGTCGTCCTTGACGTGGTACGAACCGGTGCCGTTGCCGTCCTGGACGAGGATCGAGCTGACCCCGTTGAAGTTGAGGACGTACATCGCGCCGTCGGGCTCGTTCGCCGTGTTCGGCGAGTCCCAGCACAGGTCCCCGACCCAGCCCGAGCCGGTGCCGTCGTCCTGGCAGCCCCGATAACGCCGCTCGATGAAGCCGATACCGCTCAGGTCCCAGCCGAGGCCCGCCCAGTTGGCCTGGGTGTTCTGGGCGGAGGTCATGCTGTCGACCGACTGGGAGTTGTACGACAGCGACAGCGAGGGCGCGTTGCCCGTGGGCGGCTTCGGCGCCTGCATCGGCAGGTTGTAGGTGAAGGCGCCCGAGCCCGTCGAGACGTTCCACGAACCGGACGGCTTCAGCGACGAGGCCCGGTAGTCACCGGCGTCCGACGACGAGCCCGCGGCCACGGCGTACACCGTCGCCGATGACGTGGTGGCCGCCATGGTGGACCGGGAGAGGTCCGAGCCCTCCTGGAGGGCGGGTGGCTCGGCGGTCGGGTCACCGTCCGCCTGAACCGTCGCGGTCAGCGTGCCCTTCACCGTGTCGTTGGAGACAGCGACAGGCTTCGCCTTGCCCGGAGAACAGCCCTTCGCCTTCGGGGTCGTCAACGCGCACGCGGGCAGCGACACCAGCCGCAGCCGGGAAGCGAAATTACCGCCGTAGGCGTACTTGAAGCCGGAGTAGTCGAGGGTGACCTGCACCGGACCGGCGGTCGCGGTGCCGTCCCGCCGGGTCACCTGCACACCGAGGCCGATACCACCCACCGGCGACAGCTTCTTGTGGTCCAGGACCTTCACGTCCACCTTGCCGGGGACGGTGGTCTTCGAGGACTGGGCACGGAAACGGGCCTTCGCCGGGGCCGGGCCCACCGAGACCGCCGCCTTGGGCGCCTCAGCCGTGCTGCCCGTGACGGCCGGGACGACCGGGACCTTCCTGCCCGACTTCAGCCCGGTCAACGACACCCGCGCCCGCGCCGACTTCGGCCAGACCGTACGGGCGGGCTTCGTGGGGGTGGCCTCCGCACGGTCACGCGGCACCCCTCCGGCGGACCGGGCCGCAACGTTCACCGGCTGCTTACGATCGGCCTTCGCGCTCTCGGCGGCCGACGCCACACCCTGCACGGTCGGCGCCGTCAGCAGCGACGCGGTCAGCGCCGCGACCAGCGCCCACGAACCCCGAACGCCATGTCTGCCGGGCAGCACCCGTATGCCACGCCCACTGCCACGTCTGCGCGTCAGTCGCACGGACCATCCCCCAGTTGCCCCGGCCGGGGCACCCCGGCACGTCCACGAACACGACCTGTCACCGGGACGAACACAGCATTCACCCAAGGCAATGATCAGGCCATCGAGGGACGCTAAACGGTCACCCGCCGACCGAGGTAGCCCCACATCCTCGGGCGAACAACACAAATCGCTACTTCACAGCCTCTTTACAGGTGTGACTTATCTCACGAATGGGAACCAGGTCGCGATCCCATGCCTGACCTGCGCATATGGGTCTGGTGCGGTCTGGCGTGGAGATGGTTGAATCCAGCGGCTGTTTGCACGCAACCAAGGGGGAGGCTTCCAGCGAATGAACGCCGACAGGGGCAGATCCAGCCACGGACCAAGCCGACGACAGATCCTCAAGCGCGCCGCCGGCCTCACCGGCGCCACCCTCCTGGGCTCCGCCGTCCTGGCCGGTGCCGGCACCGCGGCGGCGGCCGTGGCCACCTCCAAGCGCTTCGATCTGACCGACTCCTCCACCGAGTGGTTCCGCGAGATCTGGCTGCAGGACGTACGCATCCTGCAGTCGTTCTCCTTCGACAACACCAACAAGCACCTCTACACGGCGCAGTTGGTGCAGGCCGGACGACAGCTCCCGGGCGAGACACAGACGTACACCGGCACCCAGCGCGAGACCAACGGCGACCTGTGCATCACCCGGCTCGACTGGCAGGGCTACATCATCGGCCGGATGTATCTCAAGGGCTTCGGCCACGGCGTCTCCATCGCCGCCGAACCCTCCGGCAACAGCGCCTACCTGTGGACCGAGACGGCCGCCGTCCCCGACGGCAACAACGTCGGCTACGGCACGAAGATCGCCCGCTTCAAATTCACCAACGGAGCCGTCCTCACCCCCGACTCCCACCGCGTGACCGCCTACGACCCCGTACCCGGCTCCGACCACAACACCATCGCCGTCGACCCCGCCAACAGCCGCCTGGCGGTCCGTCATCGCATCGGCGGAACCTGGAAGATCAACCTCTACGACCTCGCCACCTTCAGATCCGGCACCTTCACCCCACTGGCCACCATCACCCAGCCCTCCGTACTCACCGGCGTCACCTTCCAGGGCTACACCACATTCGGCCAGTACCTCTACACCCTCGACGGCACCGCCTACACCTACGACACCTCCGGCAACCGCACCAGCGACAGCAACACCTACCTGACATCCATCGACTGGAACACCGGCACCGTGGTCCAGCGCAGCCTCAGCAAAGCCGGCGAAAGCCTCTTCTACCGTGAGCCGGAGGGCCTGGCCATCCAGATCCCCGACACCACCAACCCCACCGCCGCCCGCCTCCACATCGGCCTCGGCTCCGAGGAATCCCTCACCCAGACCGACAAGATGGCCAGCTTCTACTTCAAGGACCTTCTCGTCTGACCCCAGCCCCGGCGCGCCCGCCTACTTCTCGTACAACCCCTCGATCTCCTCAGCGAACGCCTCCTCGATGACCTCCCTGCGGAGTTTCATCGAGGGGGTCAGATGGCCCGCCTCCTCCGTGAAGCCGCCGGGGACGACGGTGAAGCGGCGGATGGACTCGGGGCGGGAGACCAGACGGTTGGCCTCGTCGATGGCTCGCTGGAGGACCGCGCGCAACTCCACGTCGTCGGAGAGGAGTTCGGGCGGGACGGCGTGCTTGGCGTTCATGTGCCGCCAGTGGGTGATGCCTTCGGGGTCCAGGGTCAACAGCGCGGTGACGTACGGCCGGCGGTCGCCCACCACCATCGCCTGGGCGATCAGCGGGTGCGAGCGGAGCCAGTTCTCCAGGGGGGCCGGGGCCACGTTCTTGCCGCTGTCGGTGACCAGGATCTCCTTCTTGCGGCCGGTGATCGTCAGATAGCCCTCGTCGTCCAACTCGCCGATGTCGCCGGTGGCGAACCAGCCGTCCGGGCCCGCCGGGACCACTCCGCCCGCCTGGGTGTCCCAGTAGCCGCGGAAGATCTGGCCGCCGTGCAGCAGGACTTCGCCGTCGGCGGCTATGCGGACGCGTGTGCCCGGGAGCGGCCGGCCGACCGTGCCCAGGCGGGGACGGACGGGTGGGGTGACCGTGACGGCCGCGGTCGTCTCCGTCAGGCCGTAGCCCTCGAAGACGTCGATGCCGGCGCCCGCGTAGAAGGCGGCGAGCCGACGGCCCAGCGGGGAGCCGCCGCAGATGACGTAACGGACCCTGCCGCCCAGCGCGTTGCGGATACGGCGGTAGACGAGGGGGTCGTAGAAGGTGCGGGCCGCCTTCAGGAAGGTGCTGGGGCCGGGCCCGGTGTCATGCTGTTCGGCCTCCAGGGCCTCGCCGTAACGGCGGGCGACGGCGGCGGCGCGGTCGAACGACGAGGTGCGGCCCATGCGTTCGGCGGAGGCGCGGGCGGTGTTGAACACCTTCTCCAGGACATACGGGATGAGCAGCAGGAACGTCGGCCGGAAGGACTTCAGGTCCGCCAGCAGATCCTCCGTGCGAAAGCTCGGCGAGTGGCCCACGCGGATGCGCGCCCGCATACAGGCGATCGCCACCATGCGCCCGAAGACATGGGCGAGCGGCAGGAACAGCAGCGTGGACGCCTCCTCGTCCGTCCTCGCGCGGAAGATCGGATAGAGGAGGTCGATGGCGTTGTCGATCTCCGCGAAGAAGTTGCCGTGGGTGAGGGCACAGCCCTTGGGGCGGCCCGTGGTACCCGAGGTGTAGATCAGGGTCGCCAGGGTGTCGGGCCCCAACACCCCTCGCCGTACGGCCACTTCCTGGTCCGAGACATCGCGGCCCAGCTCGGCGAGCCGGTCCATGTGGCCCTTCTCGAAGACCCACATATGACGCAGATCGGGGATACGGTCGTGCTCGGGGCCGAGGGCGGCGGCCTGCGCCGACGACTCCACGGCGAGCGCCACCGCGCCCGAGTCCTGGAGAATCCAGCGAGTCTGGAAGGCGGACGAGGTCGGGTAGATGGGAACCGTCACCAGCCCCGCCGCCCACGCCGCGAAGTCCAGCAGCGTCCACTCGTACGTCGTACGCGCCATGATGGCGATCCGGTCGCCCGGCATCAGCCCCTCGGCGACGAGCCCCTTCGCCACGGCGAGCACCTCCGCCGCGAACTCGGCGGCCGTCACATCCCGCCACCGGATCTCCCCGTCCGGGCCGTCGGCGGTGTCGGCCTTGCGGTTGAGGACCACGGCCTCGGGGGCGTGGTCGCGGTTGTCGAACGGGATGTCGGCGAGCGAGCCGTACGTCACCGGTGTGGCCAGCGCGGGCACGTACGCCTCCCGCACGACGCCGTCCAGCCGCTTCAACTCGGGTTCCACGAGCACGGGTTCGGTGCGGTCGAGGCTGGACACGGGCGGCTCCTGGGCGTTCGGTGTGTCCGGATCGTACGGGCCTGTTGTGTGAGGTTTGTGTGAGTGCGGCGGTGGTCCAGGGATGGTCCGGGGCCAGGGATGTGCAGTGTGGCCGACCGCTCCCTCGCAGGTCAAAGGGGTGTCAAGTTACCTGAGGGTCGCTCAGCTCCTGGGCCCGCGACGGGCGTTCCGACCTCCACGAATGACACTTACCTCGGGTAACCTTACTTCGGAGTAAGAAAAGGAGTCCGGTACGAGGAACCGGTTCGTCCGGTACGAGGAAGGGGAAACCGGCCATGCACACCCTCACCCTCACCGACTCACCCTCCCTGGGCCCACTCCTCGCCCGGGGCGCGCTGCGATCACCGGGCAAGGGCAGGAGGCTGTCCGGGAGGACGGGGGCGGGGGCGGGGGCGATGTCGGAGCCTTCGGAGGCCTCGGGGGCCTCAGGGGCCTCAGGGGCCTCAGAGAGTTTGGGGGCATCGAAGGCGTCGCCGGGGCTACCGGAGTTGCCCCGGCTCGTACTCCCCGGCGTCCGGATCGATCTCGCTCGGCTGGCCGCCTACGAGCGGGTCTGCGGCTTCCCCACCGGCGAGGACGCCGTGCCGCTCACCTACCCGCACGTCCTCGGCTTCCCGCTCGCGATGCGCCTGATGTCCGACCGGGCCTTCCCCCTCCCCCTCCTCGGCCTGGTCCACACCTCGATCGAGATCACCCGGCGGCGGCCCCTCCCCGCCACCGGGGAGTACGAACTGTCCGTGTACGTGGCGGAATTGCGACCCCATCGACGAGGGACCGAGGCGGTGGTGGTGACCGAGCTGAGGGACGGCAGGGAGGACCCTGAAGAGGTCGGCTGGGAGTCGCGGAGTACGTATCTCGCGCGGCACCGGGTCGGCGACGCGGCGGTGAAGGAGAGGACGCGCGGGTCCAGCCCGTTGCCCGCGGTGGCCGAGTGGCGGCTGGCCGGGGATGTCGGCCGACGGTACGGGGCGGTCTCCGGCGACCGGAACCCGATCCATCTCCACGCCCTCACCGCCCGTCTCTTCGGCTTCCCCCGCGCCATCGCCCACGGCATGTGGACGGTGGCCCGCTGCCTCGCACAGCACGGAACACCCCCGGCGACCCTGGTCCGCGCCGAGTTCAAGGCACCGGTCCCGCTGCCGAGCACGGTGACGTACGCGGCGGAGGGGCGGGCCGGGGGCGACTTCGAACTGCGGAGCGGCGGCGGCCGGGCCGAAGGGGGCCAGGCCGAGGGCGACCGGTCCGAAGGAGGCCGAGGTGAAGGTGGCCGAGGTGAAGGTGGTCGCGTGCATGTACTGGGCAGTGTGTACCCGCTGATCTGCTGAACGCCCGGACGGACGGCCGTAGATGCGGATGCGGTGGTTGCCGAGGCTCAGGACTCCTCGGCCAAAGCGGTGTCCGCCGGCGGACTCCACGGGCGGCCCTCCATCAGGTCGCCGAGGCCCGACCAGGCGAAGTTCATCAGGGTGGCCGCGGCCTGGCGGGCGGTGAGGCCGGGGGTGGCGTTGGCCCAGGCGGCGAGGGCTTCGGCGGCGCCGACCAGGGCCTCGGCGAGACCGGCGACCTCGCGCTCGGGCAGGGACGGGTCACGGCGGGCCTCACGGGCGCCGGCCAGTATCAGCCCCGTCACGAACGCGACCATCTCCTCCCGCATCGCGGCCACCTCGGCGGCGAACGGTTCGCCGTGCGTACGGGCCTGCAGATGCAGTACGGCCCAGGCGTCCGGGTTGCGCGCGGTGTGCGTGAAGAACGCCCGCAGCCCTTCCCACAGTTGCCGGTCGGCGGGCAACCGGGGGTTCACACCGGCGCGTACGGCGGTGGTGAGGGCCTTCGCCTCACGGCGGATGCAGGCGGTGAAGAGGTCTTCCTTGGAGTTGAGGTACAGATACACCAACGGCTTGGACACGCCCGCCAGTTCGGCGATCTCGTCCATGGAGGCGGCCCGGTACCCCCGCTGCCCGAAGGTCCGCACGGCCGCGTCCAGCATCTGCTGTTCCCGCACCGCACGAGGCATCCGTTTGCTCTTCACTGCACCCATACGAGCAAGCGTACGTTTCGAACGCCGCGAAAGATCCGGGTGAACGCCCGGGGAGGGATTACGGGCTACGGGCTACGAGGCCTTGCCCGATGCGGTGCTCTCGGCGGCCTCCGCGTGCTCGGCGACGGCCTCCGCGTGCTCGGCGACGGCCTCAGCGTGCTCGGTGACGGCCTCGGACGTCTCCGTCCGGTCGCGGGCCTCGTCGTCTGCCTCGTCCTCCTGGCTGCGGTTGGCGGCGAGGTTGGACTTGACGCGGTTGATGCGCTGGTCGAGGTGGGGGGCGATTCGGGCGGAGGCCCGGTCCCGCTCCTTGCGCAGGGCCACGAAGCTGATCGGCGCGGAGATCACCAGCGACAGCAGGATGATCCACATGCCGTTGGACGCGCCGAGGCCGCGCGGGGCGATACCGGTGTAGACGAGGCCCCAGACGACCACGAAGCAGCCCACGAAGATCCCGAGGCGCATCAGTGTGTAGCGGAGCATCTCAATCCACTCTTCCGTTCCGGACCGATCCGATGAAGCGTCGCCACAAGGGCACCGTCCAGTGAAGCACGGTCGGAGCACGATCTTGTAAGGGGGTGCGGAGCCGCCCGGTGGACGAACATCAGTGCAGCGGCAGCAGCATCATGATGTCGTCGCGGTGGTCGTCGGGGGCCACCCGGATGGCGCCCGGGACGCGGCCGACCTCCTTGTAGCCGCAGGAGGCGTAGAAGTGCTCCAGGCCGAGGCCGCCGCGGCAGGTGAGGCGGATGGCCTCTATGCCGTCGAAGCCGCGGGCCGCGTCCTCGGCCGCCGCCAGGAGGTCACGGCCGTAGCCCTTGCCCTGGTGGGAGGGGTGGACCATCACCGTGTAGAGCCAGACCCAGTGGGTCATCAGCCGGTGGGTGTTGAAGCTGAAGAACGCCGTGGCGGCCGGCGTGCCGGCCTCGTCGAACCCTACGAGGAGCCGATGCCGGCCCTCGGCCATCGCCACCAGATGCTTCACCAGCTCGGGCCGTATCGCCTCCGGCGACACCGGCGGCACGAACCCGACGGCACCGCCCGCGTTGGACACATCCGCCCAGAGGGCGAGGATGTCGTCCCGGAGGGAGGGGGTGAGGGGCGGGTCGAGCCGAAAGGTAAGGGGCATAGGAGAAGGGTACCTGTTACGTTTGGGGCGCCCACGGGGTAGGGGGATGGGTTCGTTGGCGGGTGCGGGTGGGATGTGGTTGCTCGCGCAGTTCCCCGCGCCCCTAAAAGACACGGCCCCTGCGGGCCGAAAAGCACACGGGGGTGCGGGCCGATGAAAAGCGGGGCGCAGCCCCTGCTTTTCAGGGGCGCGGGGAACTGCGCGACCAGCCCCCGCCCACCCGCACCCGCCAACGAACCCAAACCCTCCCGCACGCGCCGCGAGGGCGCCTACTCACGATGGCGAGTCGGGTGGGTGGGCGGGCAAAAAACCGTTCAGACTCGCATCGGCTGGGGTGATTCCCGCCGCCCCGCGTCAGCGCCCTCGTACTCCCGGATCACCTCGTACCGAGTGTTCCGCTCCACCGGGCGGAAACCGGCATCCCGGATGAGGTCCAGCAAGTCCTCCCGGGTCAGCTTGTTCGGCGTACCAAAAGAGTCCGCGTCATGCGTGATCTTGTACTCCACCACCGAGCCGTCCATGTCGTCGGCCCCGTGCTGCAACGCCAGTTGGGCCGTCTGCACCCCGTGCATGACCCAGAAGACCTTGACGTGCGGCACGTTGTCGAACAGGAGACGGGACACCGCGAACGTCTTCAACGCCTCCGCCCCGGTCGCCATCTGAGTGCGGGCCTGCAGCCGGTTGCGTACCTTGCCGTCCTTCATGTCCACGAAGTCGTGCTGGTAGCGCAGGGGGATGAAGACCTGGAAGCCGCCGGTCTCGTCCTGCAGTTCACGCAGCCGCAGAACGTGGTCGACCCGGTGCCGAGGCTCCTCGATATGCCCGTACAGCATGGTGCACGGGGTCTTCAGCCCCTTCTCGTGCGCCAGGCGGTGGATACGCGACCAGTCCTCCCAGTGGGTGCGGTGGTCGACGATGTGCTGCCGTACCTCCCAGTCGAAGATCTCGGCGCCACCGCCGGTCAGCGACTCCAGCCCCGCGTCGATCAGTTCGTCGAGGATCTCGGAGGCCGAGAGCCCGCTGATCGTCTCGAAGTGGTGGATCTCCGTGGCCGTGAACGCCTTCAACGACACGTCCGGCAGGGCCGCCTTCAGCTCGCGCAGCGAACGCGGGTAGTACCGCCACGGCAGATTGGGGTGCAGCCCGTTGACGATGTGCAGCTCGGTGAGGTTCTCGCTCTCCATCTCCTTGGCGAGCTTGACGGCCTCCTCGATGCGCATCGTGTACGCGTCCTTCTCCCCCGGCTTGCGCTGGAAGGAGCAGTACGCGCAGGAGGCCGTGCACACGTTGGTCATGTTGAGGTGACGGTTGACGTTGAAGTGGACGACGTCGCCGTTCTTCCGCGTCCGCACCTCGTGCGCCAGCCCGCCCAGCCACGCCAGGTCGTCCGACGCGTACAGCGCGATGCCGTCCTCACGGGTCAGCCGCTCACCGGAGCGAACCTTCTCCTCCAGCTCGCGCTTGAGCCCGAGATCCATGCCTCCGCCTTTCACCGACGACCTACCTGCCTGACAAACCCGCTCAACCGTACTCCCCCACCCTTCGGGCGGGCGGTGCCCCCATACGGCCCTGAACGGGCCTACCGCTCCTCAGGCAATTCCCCCACCCGGTTCTCCCACTTCGTGGAGAGCACGATCGTCGTACGGGTCCGGGAGACGCCCTTGGTGCCGGAGAGCCGGCGGATGGTCTTCTCCAGACCGTCGACGTCGGAGGCGCGCACCTTGAGCATGAACGAGTCGTCGCCCGCGATGAACCAGCAGTCCTCGATCTCGCCCAGGTCCCGCAGCCGGTTCGCCACGTCCTCGTGGTCGGCGGCGTCGGAGAGGGAGATACCGATGAGCGCGGTCACCCCGAGGCCGAGCGAGGCCGCGTTCACGGTGGCGCGATAACCGGTGATGACTCCGGCCGCCTCCAGCCGGTTGATGCGGTCGGTGACACTGGGTCCCGACAGTCCGACGAGGCGTCCCAGCTCCGCGTAGGAGGCCCGGCCGTTCTCCCTCAGGGCCTGGATGAGCTGCCTGTCCACCGCGTCCATGCGATCGGTTGCCTTCCGCTGAAGAGTTGAACGGTTGAAGAGTCGTGCGAGCACTCACTGCTCGAACAATCAAGTAATCAAGTAACTCGAACAATCAAGTGATACGGGAAGCGCGTGCCCCTCCCACATCGCCCTCCCAGCGCCGGTACAGGCCGTGCGGGACGCCCGCCGCGTCCAGCGCCCGTCCGGCGACGAAGTCCACCAGGTCCTGGATGTGGGTGGCCCCCGCGTAGAAGGCCGGGGAGGCGGGCAGGACGGTCGCGCCCGCGTCGTCCAGCGTCACCAGATGCCGCAGGGTCTGGCCGCCCAGAGGCGTTTCGCGTACGGCGACGATCAGCGGGCGGCGTTCCTTGAGGGTCACGCTCGCCGCCCGCTGGAGCAGGTCCTTGCTCAGGCCCAGGGCGACACCCGCGACGCACGCCGTGGACGCGGGGACGATGAGCATGCCCTTGACCGGGTACGAGCCGGAGGACGGTCCGGCGGCCAGGTCACCCGCGCTCCAGTGCCGTACGCGGTCGCCTTCGAGGTCCACGGAGAAGGTGCCGGGCTTGCCGTCCGCGCCACGCGACAACCATTCCCGCAGGTCGTCACGCCAGTGCGCGTCTCGGAAGGAGATCCCCGTCTCGTCCAGCAGGGTCAGCCGCGACGCCCGGGACACCACGAGGTCGACGCTCTCACCGGCGGCGAGGAGCGCGCGCAGCACCGCGGCGGCGTATGGGGTGCCGGAGGCGCCGGAGACCCCTACGATCCAAGGCGGACGCCGCGTCTCTCCTGGCTTGACTGGGTTCACGACCCCGAGCCTATCCGGCGCCGCGGGACGGGAACCGGCCAAGGGGGCACGGCCGTTTCACTGAGAGGACGGGTGCGGTCGAGTCGGGGGTTGACATGTCGGGTGAAGTGCGTGGTGCGCCGGGCGGCAGGCGGGTGTGGTCGCGGGGGGACCGGGCGAAGGCCGCCGCCAAGCTGATGGTGGCCTGGGTGGCGCTGCTCTGGCTGCTCGAAGTGATCGACGTGGCGAGCGGTCACAGGCTGGACGACTTCGGGATCATGCCGCGCTCGGTGCCCGAGCTGGTGGATGTGGTGCCGTCCGCCTTCATCCACTTCGGCTTCGGCCATGTCGCGGCGAACAGCGTCCCGCTGCTGGTGCTGGGCTTCCTCGCGGCGCTCGGCGGGCTGCGTCGCTTCGCCGCCGTCTGCGCCCTGATCATCGTCGCCGACGGCCTGGGCGTCTGGCTGATATCGCCGGACTACACCAACACGGCGGGCGCCTCGGGCGTGATCTTCGGCCTCTTCGGCTTCCTGCTGGTCAGCGGCTTCGTGGAGCGCCGTCTCGCCGGTGTGGCCGTGGGCATCGTAGTCGCCGCCATCTGGGGCGGCTCCATACTCGCGGGCCTCGCCCCCACCGAGTCCGGCATCAGCTGGCAGGGCCATCTCATGGGCCTGGTGGCGGGAGTGGCGGCGGCGTTCCTGTTCCGCCGCCGCGAACCGGGCCGCTCGGCGCTCACCGCGTAGCTCGTACGTCCGTAAGGCGCCCCCTCGGACAGTCAACTCACACAGTCAACCCCCGCATCAGCAGATCCAGCAGCGCGCACGCGAACAGCGCGATGCCGATGAAGCCGTTGACGGAGAAGAACGCCCGGTTGAGGCGGGAGAGGTCGTGCGGGCGGACGATGGTGTGTTCGTAGGTGAAGGCGGCCGCCACGACGGCCAGGCCCAGCCAGAAGAACGTGCCCGCGTCCGTCACCAGCGCGTACCAGACGAACAGGGCGGTCGTGAGGATGTGGCAGACCCTCGCGGACCGGATCGCCGCCGGGATGCCGAAGCGGGCCGGGACGGAGAGCACCCCCGACTCCCGGTCGGAGTCGACGTCCTGGCAGGCGTAGATGAGGTCGAAGCCGCCGATCCAGATACCGACGGCGAGGCCGAGGATCACCGCCTCCCAGGACCACTCCCCGGTGATCGCCAGCCAGCCGCCGACCGGCCCCATGGCCTGGGCGAGGCCGAGGATGGCCTGGGGGTAGTTCGTGAAGCGTTTGCCGTAGGGGTAGACCACCATCGGGATCACGGCGACGGGGGCGAGGGCGAGGCAGAGGGGGTTCAGCAGGGCCGCCGAGCCCAGGAAGACCACGACGGCGATCAGGGCGCCCGTCCACGCGTGGCGGACGGACATCGCGCCCGTGACCAGCTCGCGGTGCGCCGTACGCGGATTGCGGGCGTCGATCTCGCGGTCGATGATCCGGTTCACCGCCATGGCGAACGTCCGCAGACCCACCATGCAGATGGTGACCAGCAGCAGCCGGCCCCAGTGGATGTTGCCGTCCAGCTGGAACATGGCCGTCAGGGAGGCGATGTACGCGAAGGGCAGCGCGAAGATCGAGTGTTCGATCATGACCAGGCGGAGGAACGCCCTGGTGCGCCCCGGCTGAGGAAGCGCGGCTGAAGCGCTGGTCACAGTCCGTACTCCTTCCAGCGGCGGTCCACCAGCGCCGCCGTATCCGGGTCCGACTCGACCATGTCCGGCCAGCCACCGTCCCTCGTATAACCCTCCTCGGGCCACTTCCTCGTCGCGTCGATGCCCGCCTTGCCGCCCCAGAACTGCTGGTAGGAGGCGTGGTCGAGGTGGTCCACCGGGCCCTCCACCACGGTCAGGTCGCGGGAGTAGTCCGTGTTGCCCAGGGCCCGCCAGGACACCTCGTGCAGATCGTGGACGTCGCAGTCGGCGTCCACGACCACGATCAGCTTGGTCAGGGACATCATGTGGGCGCCCCAGATCGCGGACATGACCTTCTGCGCGTGCTTCGGGTACTTCTTCTCGATCGAGACGATCGCGCAGTTGTGGAAGCCGCCCGACTCGGGGAGGTGGTAGTCCACGATGTCCGGCACGATGATCTTCAGCAGCGGCAGGAAGAACCTCTCCGTCGCCCGCCCCAGCGGCCCGTCCTCCGTCGGCGGCCGCCCCACCACGATGGACTGCAGCAACGGCCGCTTCCGCATCGTCACACAGTCGATCTTGAGGGCGGGGAAGGGCTCCTGCGGGGTGTAGAACCCGGTGTGGTCGCCGAAGGGCCCCTCCGGCAGCATCTCGCCCGGCTCAAGCCAGCCCTCCAACACCACCTCCGCCTGCGCGGGCACCTGCAACGGCACCGTCTTGCAGTCGACCATCTCGATCCGCTTGCCCGCCACGAACCCGGCGAACAGGTACTCGTCGATGTCACCGGGAAGCGGGGCGGTGGACGCGTACGTCACGGCCGGCGGGCACCCGAAGGCGATCGCGACGGGCAGCCGCTCACCCCTGCGCGCCGCCACCTGGTAGTGGTTCCGGCTGTCCTTGTGGATCTGCCAGTGCATCCCGATGGTGCGCTTGTCATGGCGCTGGAGGCGGTACAGACCCAGATTCCGTACGCCGCTCTCCGGGTCCTTGGTGTGGGTGAGCCCCAGGTTGAAGAAGGAGCCGCCGTCCTTGGGCCAGGTGAACAGCGCCGGCAGCCGATCGAGGTCCACGTCCTCGCCCTGGAGGACGACCTCCTGCACGGGCGCGTTCTCCGTCTTGACCTTCTTCGGCGGTACGTGGGTCATGGCGCCGAGCTTCCCGAAGGCCTCGCGCACGCCCACGAAGCCGTGGGGCAGTTCGGGCTTGAGCAGCCCGCCGATCTTGCCGCTGATGTCCTCGTACGACTTCAGCCCCAGGGCCTTCAGCAGCCGGCGGTCCGTCCCGAAGACGTTCATCGCGAGGGGCATGCTGGAGCCGCGTACGTTCTCGAAGAGCAGGGCGGGGCCGCCGGCCTTGTTGACCCGGTCGACGATCTCCCCGACCTCCAGATACGGGTCGACCTCGGCCTTGACGCGCTTGAGATCGCCCTCGCGTTCCAGTGCGCGGAGCAGGGAGCGAAGATCGTCGTATGCCATGGGGCCAAGTATCCCCGAGGGGCTACCCTGACCCCGTCACGGGGCCCGGTATGCGCGGGCCCGCCACGGCTTTCAGGGGGCTGTTCCATGTTCCGGGTGTTGATGTATCTGGTGCCGCTGGCACTGACGATCTACGCGTTCATCGACTGTCTCAACACCCCCGAGGACGAGGCGAAGCATCTGCCGAAGATCGCATGGGTCTTCATCATTCTGCTTTTCTGGATCGTCGGGCCGATTGCCTGGCTGGCGGCCGGGAAGCTGCGGAATCCGCCCGTGAACGGGCGCACGCCCTCCGAGTGGCATCGCAATCACCGGACGGAGTACGTGGCTCCGGACGACAATCCCGAGTTCCTCAAGTCGCTCGCCGAGGAGAACAAGAAGGACGAGTCCCTGCTGAAGAGTTGGGAGGCTGATCTTCGGCGGCGGGAGGAGGAGTTGAAGCGGAAGGAAGAAGAAGGGGAGGGGGAGAAGGAGTAGGGGCGCCTTTTCGCCGTGGGGGGTTGTGGATCGTCGGCGAGTGCGGGTTCGTTGTGGTTGCTCGCGCAGTTCCCCGCGCCCCTGAAGAGTTCGGGCCTTCGGCCCTCAATCCGCGGCACCCCCTCGCCCCCTGGCTCCCCTGATTCTCCTAATCCTCCTCAGGCCACTGGCCTTCCTCCAGGCCCTTCGGGGTTTCTCCGACCTTGTCCACGACCCTGACGGCGTTCAGGGCCGTGTCCTCCGTGCCCAAGTACTTGAGGCTCTTGCGGTCGAAGATCCATACGGCGCGGTCGTCCCCCTCGCCGAAGGTCAGGCCGATGCCCTCGCGGCCGGAGATGTCCCGCGCCTTGTCGACGACGCTCACTCCGGGGATCTTGGCGATGGAGAGCCAGATCGCACGGTTCAGCTCGGGCAGCAGGGTCGCTTCTTCGAGCATCGTGCCGAAGTACTCCAGGACGGCGTCCTCGTGGGTCGGGCCCTGGCCCTCCGTCGCGGCCCACGCCTTCTCGTACAGGGCCTCGGGGTCGGTCGGCAGGGCCTCCAGTTCGCGGAACGTGGTGGTGTTCGAGTCGGGGTAGATCACCATGTCCTTGTTGGGGACCTTCGACCACTTCTCGAAGTCCTCCTTCGACATCCCGTCGGGCCTCGGCTGCCCCATGAGCCAGTCGGTCTTGGCGAGCCCGTTCCGCTTGCCGTTGACGGACATCCAACGGGTCTCGGTGTAGAGGTAGTCCCCGTCGGATTCCCGCACCCGGCCCTGGACGCGGGTGTAGATGAACTGGTCGTCGCGTACCTCGATGGCGGCGGTGGCCTGCGCCGTCGACGCGGCGGCGATGCGCTCCAGCAGCCGCACGGCCTCCGCATCGGTGCTCGCCCGTTCCGGCCCCGCGACCATGACGACCGTGGTGGCGACGACGGCGGCCGCAGCGGTCAGCGGGACGGCGACCAGCGCCCACCGCCGACGCGTCCACCCCGGACGCCGCCGCCCCTCGGCACCGGGCCACCCCCCGATCTCGATCGACTGATCAACCAGGTCCGGCTCTTCCGCCCCCGTCTTCATGTCCTCCGTGTCCTCCGTGTCCTCCGTGTACTCCGTCACGAAGTCGGTCCGCAGGGCGGATTCGTCGCCGGTGATCTCTCGCATCAGGTGACCCTCCAGTCGGAGCAGACGGTCGCCGGGCAGGACCGGGTCACCCGGGCTCGGCAGCAGCCGGGCCAGTTCTTCGCGTTCCGCGGGGTTCATCGGTTTCTCTCCTGTGCCTGTGTCGACCTGGCCGCGTCCGTGCGGCCACCCGGTACCTGTCCGCTGCCGAAACCCCGTCTCGCCCCCGACCGCACTTCCGGCGGTCTCGGCGGCGTCGACCGTTCTGGCGGTCTCGGCGGCGTAGACGGTTCCGGAGGTCTCGGCGGCGTCGACGGTGTCGCCGGCTCCGGCCGTCCCCCCGGTTTCCGCTCCTGCCGGGCCAGTTCGGCCTCCGCCAGGCCTCTCAGGCGTTGCCGGGCGCGGGCGAGTCGTGACCGTACGGTGCTGGTGGGGACGTCGAGGGCCTCGGCGGCCGCGGCGTAGCTCAGGCCGGACCAGACGCAGAGCGCGAAGACCTCCCGCTCGCGTTTGCGGAGCTTGCCGAGGGCGACGCGGGCGGCGGCGAGACGGTCGGCGTCCTCCATACGGCCGACCAGTTCATCGGCGAAGTCGGGCACCGTCTCGCGCTCGGCCCGGCGTTCCGGCAGCCGGGCGAGCGCGGCGCTGTGCCGCCGGGCGGCCCGCCGGGTGTTGCGCAGGACATTGGTGGCGATGCCGAACAGCCAGGGCCGCAGGCTGCGGACACCACCGGGGTCATGGCCAAGGCCGCCGCCGAAGTGGCCGTCCCCGCCAGGCTCGTCGCCGTCCCCATCCCAGTCGGTGCCGCCATCGAGGTCGGCCACCTCCGCGTCCGACAGCAGCCGCTCCCGCAACCGCCACGCCTCCAGGAAGGTCAGCGACACCACGTCCTCCGCCGCCGCCCGGTCGGCCGTCAGCCGTGCGGCATGGCTGTAGACCACCGACGCGTGCGCACGGAAGAGCTGGGCGAACGCCTCCGGATCGCCGGCCCGTATCCGGGCGCGTAGAGAAAGTTCCACGTCCCTCCCTGTCCGTTCCCTGGCCACCGTCCCTATGACCCCCGTCACAGCACGGGAACCCATGACGACGGCCGTCCCACCCCACACCCCAGGCCATAGTCTTCGCTCCGATGCCCGAACGATCGCCCGCCCCCACTCCCCAGCCCCCTCCCACCATCACCGGCGCCCCCACCCGTCTCCGCCCGGTGGACCTGGCCCGGCTCTCCGGTGTCTCCACCCAGCGCGTGTGGGAGGCCGCGGGCCTGCTGTCCCCGCGCCGCGAACCCGGCACCGGCTACCGCCACCGTTGCTTTCGGGCGGGGTGCCTGGTCCTTCAGGGCCGGGGTGAATGCCCGCTCCCGCGTAGCGGGCAGAGGTAGCCGAATCGCCGCCAGGGCGATTCGGCGTCCCCTTCACGACGTCCAGGGCGGCGTCGAGCAGGTGGTGGCGGTGAGTTGCGGGGGTGTTCGGGGCTGTGGGGTGTGCTGGTCACTCGTGCGGGTGATGGTGGTCGAAGGGGTGCGCGGGTGGGGAACGGGGTGGCTAGGTTCGCGGTGTGTCTCGTTTCCGGATGTACCCGACGCCCGCGCAGGCGGAGCAGATGCTCACGCACTGTGCGCATGCCCGGTACGTGTGGAATCTAGCCGTTGAGCAGCATGCGCACTGGCGTGGGTGGCGCAGGGCCGCTCCCGGTTTCGCGGAGCAGTGTCGTCAGCTCACCGAGGCGCGGCGGGAGAACGAGTGGCTGGGTGCCGGGAACGCGGATGTGCAGCAGCAGGCTCTCAAGGACTTCGCCAAGGCCAAGAAGGCCCGCTTCGCGTCGGGGTTCGGTGAGCCGACCTGGCGCAGGAAGTTCCGTCATGAGGGTTTCCGGGTCATCGGCACCGACCGTGTACCCGAGTACGACGCGGACGGGTCGCCGAGGCTGAACGCGAAGACCGGCAGGCAGGTCATGGGCCGCTCCGTCGTCGTGCAGAGGCTGAACCGCAGGTGGGCGCAGGTCAGGGTGCCCGGCTGCGGCTGGGTCCGCTTCCGCCTCAGCCGCAGAGGCAAGGGCGCGAAGCTGCCCGACGCGAAGACGTTCCGCGTCACCTTCCGCAACGGGCAGTGGCACATCGCCTTCGCGGTCATCCCCGAGCCGACCCCCGCGCCCGGCACCGGCAAGGTCATCGGTATCGACCGGGGCGTGACCGTCACCGCCGCGCTGTCGGACGGCCGCACCCTGAACTGCCCGCAGCTCACCGTCAGGGAACGCGCCCAGATCCGCAAGCACCAGCGGCGTGCGGCACGGGCGAAGAAGGGCAGTCCCGAGAAGGCGGCCGAGTACGCCAAAGTCGCCAAGCTCAAGGCGCGGGAGGTGAACCGGCGCAAGGACTGGTGCGAGAAGACCAGCACCATGCTCGCCCGCTCCTACGGCCTGATCCGGTTCGAGAAGCTGAACATCCGGAACATGACCCGCTCCGCGAAGGGAACCGTCGAGCAGCCTGGCAAGAACGTCGCCCAGAAGTCCGGCCTGAACCGGGCGATCCTCGCCCAGGGCTGGGGCCTGCTCCGGCAACGCACCGAGCACAAGGCCCCCGGCCGGGTCGAGGACGTACCCGCCCCCTACACCAGTCTGCGATGCAGCGCCTGCGGATGGATCGACAAGAACTCGCGCAAGAGCCAAGCCGAGTTCGTCTGTTCCTCCTGCGGCTTCACCTGCAACGCGGACACCAACGCGAGTATCAACGTCGCGGCAGGACAGGGCGGGATTCCCCGCCCCCGGCGCACAGCCGGTGCCGGAGGGACGACACCGCCCACCAAGCGGTCGAACGTCCGTGAACCTCAACCCAACTGGGTTGGAATCCCCCTCTTTTAAGAGGGGGAGGATGTCAACCGCACTAGGGCAATGCTCGAAGGCGCGGCCCATCTGCACACCTACCTTTTCTCGCGGGAAGAGTAGAGGCATGAATCAGCCGCACCCCCGCCCCCAGCCCCGCACCACCGACACCGCCGACACCACCGGCAGGTGATCTGATGGCCCGTTGGACGGGCGACCGCTGGCGCTCCGGCCGCCATCGCGTCCTGCCGCCCCCGGCCGACGAACCCACCGAGGAACTGATGTCCCTCGTCTACTTCGGCGAGTGCACCCCCGGCACGATCGTGGAATCGGTCCCGCCCCCGGTCGGCCGCGTGACGTACCCCCCGATCGACTCCCACGTCCATCTCCGCGCCCAACTGGACTCGATCACCATGGAATGAGCCATCGGTTGATCCCCGGTGATCCCGGATGATCCCCAACGCCTCACTTGTATCGAGGGTTTGACACAAGTTCCCCACACCCGGCATCTTGTACGACACCTTGTACTGACCACTTGATACAAGCGACCGCTCGCCGGGGGGGGACCACATGCTCAACACCAACACCAACACCGACGCCGACACCGCTCACGCCACGGAACCGGCCGACCCCGCCCGTCTGACCGACCTGCCCGAACCCCAGCCCCGGTTCGGTGCCGAGGCGCATCGCTGGGCCCGTTGGTCCGGGCTGGTCGTGGGGTTCGTGGTCGGGTGGCAGTTCCTCACGATGGGCAACGAGGACATCGCGGAGCCGATCACCTGGGGGACGGCGGCGTTCGGGCTGTGCGCGGTGGCGGGGGTGCTGCTCGGTGACGCGCTCACCCCGCGCCCCCGGGACGCGGTACGCACCGCGAGTCTCACCCCACGCCGGATCAGAGACCATGTGCCGCCCCGGATGGCCCCGTTGCTCGTCGCGCAGTCGGCGTTCCTCGTCGTCCTGCTGGCGATAGGCGCCGCCACGGCCACGGAGGACAAACAGGGCCGACCGGACCGGGCCCTCGCGCTCACCTGCGACGGCATCCACACGGTCGTCGGCCCCTGGCCCGGCCTGTTCTACAGCGTCCCGATGCTCGCCGCCCTCGCCGTCGGAACGCCCGCGTGCGTCTGGGCGCTGCGCCGTGTGGCCCACGGCCCCGGCGACGACCAGCAGCGCCATGACCGCGCGTGGGCGATCACCGGGGCGTGGGGTCTGATGGTGTCGGGCCAGCTGGTGCTGGTCGTGCTGATGATCGCCACCATGCTGATGGAGGCGCCCTGCGCCGCGCCCCTCAGCCCCCTCACCGTCCTGGTGATCTACCCCCTGGGCTTCCTCAGCCTGTTCACGGCAGCCTGGTCGCTGGCCACGGTGGTGGTCCCCCGAGCGGTCGCCGACGAGCCGGCCACCGGCGATGACCCGACCGACGAGGACGAGCCGGTCACGGGGGACGAGCCCTCGGTCGACGGGGACGAGTCCTCGGTCGACGGGGACGAGCCCTCGGTCGATGAGGACGAGACGGCGGACGAGGACAAGCCGACCGACGAGAGCGAGCCGGTCGCAGGGGACGAGCCGGTCGCCGAGGACGAGCCGACCGAAGAGGACGAGCCCGCCGCCACGAAAACCCCTGCGGACACGGAAACCCCCGCTGTCGCGGAAACGTCGGCCGACACGAAGACCCCCGCCCCCAGCGACGAACCAGGCGAAGGCAAGAAGGCCAGGCAGGGCGACGACGATGAATGAAGCCGCCGTTCATGTCGACACCACCAGTCAGGTGCCGCCGTACGAACAGATCCGGGCCCAGTTGGGCGCCCTGATCGTCACCGGCCGGCTGATCGAGGGCGACCGCCTCCCGACCGTACGGCAGCTCGCCGCCGACCTCGGCCTCGCCCCCGGCACCGTCGCCCGCGCCTACCGCGAGCTGGAGGCGGCCGAACTGATCCGCACCCGGCGCGGCGCGGGCAGCCGGGTGGCGGCCCTCCCCGAGGGCCCCCTCGACCACGACCCCGACCAACTGGCCACCCTCGCCCGCGACTTCACCTCGGCGGCCCGAGCGCTCGGCGCGGACACCGACACCATCCTCAACGCCGTACACGAGGCCCTGAAGACGAAGGGCGAGGACTCCATCTAGGGCTGGTTCACCGAAGCGGTACCTCCTCCAACGGCTCCAGCACCGCGTAGTCGCCGAAGCTCCGCCGGTAACGGAGGTGCCGCGTCTCCTGCGTGTGTTTGCGCTGCCACTCCTCCACGCCCGCCGGGTCGTGATGCACCCCGGACGTGGCCCCGCACTCCACCTCGTCCCCGGACACACACGTCGCCTCGTACTCCGGCTCGGCCGACTGGTCCTGCGCGATGACGTACGGCACGTACCGGAAGATCCGACGTGTACGGGTCGGAAGAGCGGGGAGAGCCGTTTCCCTGGCGGTGGCCGCCCCTTCGTGCTCGCGCCGCCGGTGGCGGCGGAGCAGGACGTTGGCGTCGGTCTCGGCGCTGAAGTCGTAACGGGCGCGCGCCTCGTTACGCCTTACGGACAGCTCCTCGCACGTTTTACAACCCGGTACCGGAACGGGTGGACGGTCCAGGGGGTCAGGTTGACGCAACGTCACATCCTCCTCTTCGCACGGCGGTTCGCCGCTTTCAGTTCTGCCCCGATCCGCTCCGCCTGTGTCGCGGGTCTGAGGCTCGCCGGATCGGCCTCCCACTCCCGGCCGCCCCCAACGGGACGCAGCATCGCGTAAGGCCCGACCCGGCCCCGATACTCGCCGACCCGCCGCGTACCGGGGTCATAGACGAGCTGTCCATCTGGTTCCACGTGCACTCCACAGCCCTTTTGTAACTCTGGGTGTAATCAGGGTTGCCGAGGGGAAGCGTCGTCTTCAACGCCGGACGCGTGCGACTGGCTATTGACACAGAGCAATTTGGGGGCCGTTGTGACGCGACGGAACGCAGACGGCGGGACCGGCGCCGGGAACGCCGAGATGTTCGGCGAGGTGCTACGTCACTTCCGCGAGGCGGCACTGCTGACGCAGGAAGCGCTTGCGAGGCAGATCCCCTGCGACCGGTCGCATGTCGCGAGAGTCGAGGCGGGCACGAGGGTGCCGTCCGATGACTTCGCCAAGAAGTGCGATGAACTGCTGGGTACGGGTGGGGTGTTGCTCAAGCTGTGGGGCAAGGTCGACTGGTATCCGGCGGTTGTGCATCCGGACTGGTTCGAGCGCCGGGCGCAGATGGACACCGAGGCCACCTCTGTCATGCAGTACACGGCCAGCATCGTGTCGGGCCTGATGCAAACCGAGGACTACATGCACGAGGTGTTCGCTCGTTTCAAGGAGGACACCATGCCGGTGGAGGAACGCGTCAGAGCGCGGCTCAGTCGCCAACAGCGCTTCCTGGCCTCTGACGGACCGCTCTACGTCGCCGTGATGGACGAGAGTTCTCTGCGCACCGTGGTGGGAGGCCCCCGCATCATGCGGAACCAGTTGGCCCATCTGCTGGAGGTAGGCCGACGCCCCAACATCCGTATCCAGGTCGCCCCCTTCGACAACCCTGAAATTACCCGCCCCGCAGCAAACTTGAGCCTGCTCACGCTGCCCGACGGACACCGGTGGGTGTACTCCGAATCCCTGGACCTCGGTCACTTCAGCGACGATCCAGCCGTCCTCGCTCGACACCAGCGAACCTATGATGTGCTCAGGGCAGACGCTCTGTCGCCCCGCGAATCAGCCGCTCTGATCAGCGACTTGATGGGAAGGTATGAGCACCATGAGCAGTCTGGATCTGAGCGCGGCGGTCTGGGTCAAGAGCAGCTACAGCCACGGCAACGGCGGGGAATGCATCGAAATCGCCCCCGATACCCCCGTCCCCGGCGTCGTCCCCATCCGCGACAGCAAGAATCCTGACGGACCTGTCCTGGTCGTAAACCGAACCACCTGGGCCTCCTTCGTCACCGGCATCCGATCACTGCCGTAACCGAACGGCCAATCCGCACCCCACTCCGAAGCAACTGCCCCTCGCCGCCCTGCTGTTGATACCCACAACAGCTATGGCCCACGAAACCCTGCTGGCGACCGCGGAGCGGCTCGCGGAGCCGGTGCCCGGCGGTGGACGGATACCGTTCCCGCGCCTGGCGTGCGGCCTCCTCGCCGTCGCGTCCGGCGGCTGGAGCGGCCACGAGCTGCCGTACATCCGCGACGAGACGCGCCGCATCCTGCTGCTGAGCGAGACGCGCAGCCGACCGGCGGGGTCGAAAGGCCGCCGGTGGTGCGGCAAGCTCGTCGCACGGCTGGTGTCGTCGCTGCCGGTGTCGGGGCCGGTGGTGGTGGAGGCGGTCGTGGAGGCGTCGTTGGAGGCGTACAGCGAGGGCATGTCGGCGCCGTACAGACGTCTGCGCAGGGGCGCCGTCTGGTACCGCGACTACCCGAACGCGGACGGCAACCCGAAACTCGGCCTGATCCTCCTCTCCCACCACTTCAGGGCGTCGCCAGACACCCGCACGCACGCCGAACGCCACCTCCTACGGGCCCTGCTGGCGGACCTGACCGACCACGGCTCGCTACTTCCGCCAGAACAGGTGATGGGTCACCCCGCTGGGGCTGGGCACGACGTCCAGGTGGAAGCGGTCGCGCAGCTCGTCCGGGGAGTCCCAGAGCCGCAGCCCGGAACCGAGCTTGATCGGTGAGACGGCGATGTGGAGGGTGTCGACGAGGTCGGCGTCCAGGAACTCCCGGATCGTGGTGACGCCGCCGCCGAGCCGTACGTCCTTGCCGCCCGCCGCCTCCTTGGCCCGCTCCAGGACCGTCGCCGGATCGCCGTCGACGAAGTGGAACGTGGTGTCGGAGAGCGTGAACGAGGGGCGCGGGTGGTGGGTCAGTACGAACACCGGGGTGTGGAACGGCGGTTCGTCGCCCCACCAGCCCCGCCACTCCTCGTTCTCCCAGGGCCCCCGCTGCGGCCCGAACTTGTTGCGGCCCATGATCTCGGCGCCGATGTTGTTGGCGAAGTCGCGGGTGAAGTAGTCGTCGAGTCCTCTGCTTCCCCCGGGAGCGACGCGGTTCGGCCAGCTGGCCGTCGCCCCCGCCCAGGCGAACAGCTTCCCGGGATCGACATCCAGCCCGAACGGATTCTCCAGACTCTGGTCCTCCCCGGCGGCGATCCCATCGCTGGACACACCGAAGTTCTGCACACGCAGCAGCTGCTGAGCCATGACGCCCTCCTCAGGTCACCGCCCAACGTAGCCGCGCCCACTGACAACGCCCCGCCGGACCACGCGGTGGTGGCCCGTCCGGCGGGGCCGTCAGACCCCGGCGTACGAGTGCTTGCCGCTGACGAAGATGTTGACGCCGTAGTAGTTGAACAGCCAGCAGGCGAAGGCGGCGAGCGCGATGTACGCGGCCTTGCGGCCCTTCCAGCCGGCGGTGGCGCGGGCGTGCAGATAGCAGGCGTAGGCGACCCAGGTGATGAACGACCAGGTCTCCTTGGGGTCCCAGCCCCAGTAACGGCCCCACGCGTCGCCCGCCCAGATCGCGCCCGCGATGATCGTGAACGTCCACAGCGGGAAGACGGCGGCGTTGACGCGGTACGAGAACTTGTCGAGGGAGGCCGAGGCGGGCAGCCGCTCCATGACGGAGGTCGCGAACCGGCCGGGCCTGCCGCCGCCCGCGAGCTTGCTCTCGTACGAGTCCTTGAACAGGTACAGGATCGTGCCGACCGCGCCCACGTAGAAGACCGCGCCGCAGAGGATCGCCGTCGAGACGTGGATGTACAGCCAGTACGAGTGCAGGGCGGGAACGAGCTGGTCACTGGCGGTGTACAGGACCGTGACGGCGAGGCCGAGGTCGAGCAGGACGGTCGTGATGAGGGGGAGCCCGAGCCAGCGCACATTCTTCCTCAGCGCGAGCAGCACGAGGAACACGCCGACGGCCACGGTGGAGAAGGTGATGTTGAACTCGTACATGTTGCCCCACGGCGCCCGCCGCACCGAGAGCGCCCGAGCGAGCACACCGCCGAACTCGACGGCCCACGCCAGCGCGGTGAGGGACACGGCGATCCGTCCGTAGAGATCGCCCTGCTCGTCCCCGCCGTGCGCCCCGGGCCCGTCCGGCACGTCCCGCGCCCCGGCGACGGCCCGCACGACCACCTTGGGCCGCTCCAACACGGAGGTGCCCCCGGCGGCGTTCTTCACGGTCACGGCCGGGGCGTCCACCTTCACGTCCCCGTCGTCGCCGGTCAACGCGGCAGCCGTACGCCCCACCTTGCTCCGACTCCCGAACAGCCACTCGGCGATATACGCGAAGAAGGCCAGGGTGTACACGGCCATGGCGGAGTAGATCAGCGTGTTACTGATATTCGCCAGGTTCTCGTTGGTTGCGGCGGCGAGCATCACTTCTCCTCAGCCCCTTCGGAATCAGACATAGCTGCGGGCAATCGTGCCGCTGGGGCGGCACCCATCCCAAAGAGAGCGGCACCCGGCAAGCGCCGGTCAGCGCCATCGCCCTCAACCTCAGCCCCAGCCCCAGCCGCCGGTTCGGTACCGGACTCGGCCTCGGCAAGGGTCGGCGCCTCGTCGTGGATCACGGCAGCCAAGTCGCCCAGCTCCTCCGCCACCTTCGCGGACTCACTGCGCCCAAGCCCCGCCATCTCGACCACGGTGACCCCATCGGCCCCGGCGGTGGCCCGCACCCACACCCTGCGCCGCTGGATGAACAGCGACCCGGCAAGCCCGGCGATCGCCGCGAGCGCCCCACCCAACGCCCACCCACTCCCGGGCTGCTGGGTGACCTGGAACCCGGCCCACTCCTTGACCCCCTCGAAGGTGACCGTCCCATTGCCCCCCGGCAGGGTCATGGTCTCCCCCGGCTTCAGGTTCTCCCGCACCTGCTCACCCTCGGCGTTCTCATACGCCTTCAGCTTCCGCTTCTCCAGCTGGTACACACTCTGCGGAACCCCCGCGTCCACCCCGAGATCCCCGTGATAGGGCTCAAGGTTGAGCACGGGATTGAGCAGCGCCGGGAACTGCGAGACGACCGCGGTACCGGCCCCGCCGTAACTCGGCAGGAAGAACGCCTGGAAGCCGAGCTGCTCCCGTACGCCCTTGGCGTTGCGATAGCCGTCCATGACCTTGATCGCACCGGTGGAGGTGACATTGGCGTCCAGCGGCAGCAACGGCACGGCATCGCTGTAGACGACCTTGCCCTTGCCGTCCCGGATGGTGACGACGGGCGCGTAACCATGGCTGACGAGGTACACCTTGGAGTCGTCGATCTCCAGCGGCTTGTTGACCTCGATCTTGGTCGTCTTCTCCTTGCCGTCGGCGCCGACGGCGTAGGTGACGGTCGCCTCGTAGATCCTCGGGGTCCCCTTGTTGGGCCCGGTGGCCTCGTAGGTGCCCCGGAAGCTCTTGAGGTCGAAGCTGAACGGGTTGAGGTCGTCGGCGGTGAAGAGGTTGCCGGACTTGAAGTCGTCGTACTGGGTGAGGGTGTTGGCGAAGCCGTCGCCCTCGACGATCAGTTTGTTGCCCTCGGAGCGGTAGAGCTGGCCCCAGGCGAAGGCGATGAGCATCACGATCAGGGCGAGGTGGAAGGCGAGGTTGCCGGCCTCCCGCAGGTAGCCCTTCTCGGCGGCGACGGCGTCCCCGGTTACGTGGGCGCGGAACCGGCGGCGCCCCAGGGCCTTGAGGGCGACCTCGCGCACCTGCTCCGGCGTGGCCTCGGTGCGCCAGGTCGCGTACGCGGGCAGCCGGGTCAGCCGCTTGGGGGCGCCCGGCGGGCGTCCGCGCAACTGGCCCACGAACTGCCAGGTGCGGGGCACGATGCAGCCGATGAGCGAGACGAAGAGAAGGATGTAGATCGCCGAGAACCACACCGAGCTGTAGACGTTGAAGAGCTGGAGCTTCTCGTAGATCGGCCCGAGCGTGTCGTGCCGGTCCATGAAGTCGGCGACCTTGGTCTCGTCCTGCCCCGACTGCGGGATCAGCGAGCCGGGGATCGCGGCGAGCGACAGCATGAACAGCAGCAGCAGCGCGACCCGCATGGAGGTCAACTGCCGCCAGAACCAACGGGCCCAGCCGATCACACCCAGCGAGGGCAGGTTGGGCGCCGTGTCCTCCTGCGGAGCGGTGCTCATCCGTGCCCCGGCGGCTCCGGTGTCCTCACTGCTGTCAGTACCGTTGTCAGTACCGCTGTCGGTGTCAGTCGTACTCATCGATCAGATCCCCACGGTGAAGCCGGTGGACCAGACCTGCATCTCCTGCACGATGCGGTCCCAGGCGCCGGTCAGCATGAGCACTCCGATCGCGATCATCATGCCGCCGCCGATGCGCAACACCCATGTGTAGTGCCGCTTGATCCAGGCGAAGGCGCCGAGCGCCTTGCGGAAGGCCACCGCGGCGAGCACGAAGGGCAGGCCCAGCCCCAGACAGTACGCCACCATCAGGACGGCCCCGCGTACGGCGCTCGCTTCCTGGAGGGCGAGGGCGTTGACCGTGGCGAGGGTGGGGCCGATACAGGGCACCCAGCCGATCGCGAAGAGCGCGCCCAGCACGGGGGCGCCCACCAGACCGGTGGCGGGCCTGGTGTGGAAGCGGAACTCCCGCTGGGTCAGCCAGGGCATCAGCCCCATGAAGAACAGCCCCATGCCGATCATGAGCGCACCGAGCACCCTGGTCAGCACGGTCTGGTGCTCCAGCAGCGTCGTCCCGAAGTACCCGAAGAGCGCCCCGCTGGAGACGAACACGGCGGTGAACCCGAGCACGAACAGCCCGGCCCCCGCGACCATCCGCCCCCTCCGGGCATCGGCCAGATCGGTGCCGCCGACGCCGGTGACGTACGACAGATAGCCGGGCACGAGGGGCAGTACGCAGGGGGAGAAGAAGGAGACGAGTCCGCCGAGCATCGCGATCGGCAGCGCGAGGAGGAGGGCCCCGCTGTTCACCGTCCCCGTGAGATCGGCGGCCATAGTCAGGGCGTCTGAGGTGTGCACGGTCGAGGTCACGGTCGTCGTCGTACCGGACACGTCACTTCTCCGCGAGGATCGGCTTGAGCATCTTGCGCAGCAGTTCCTCGGTGAGCGGCTTCTGGGCGCGTGCGGCGAGCTTGCCGTCCCGGTCCACGACGAGGGTGGAGGGGATCATCTGCGGGTTGAGCGCGCCCTTCTCGAAGCGCAGCAGCAGCTTCCCGGTGGGGTCGTAGAGGCTCGGGTACGTGACCTTGTACTCGTCCTCGAAGGCGCGGGCGGGGCGGGTGCTGGTGTCGCGGGTGTTGATGCCGACGAACTGCACGCCCTGGCCCGCGAGGTCCGTGGAGACCTTGACGAAGTTGGGCGCCTCGGCCCGGCACGGCGGGCACCAGGAGCCCCAGACGTTCAGGACGACGATCTTGCCCTTGTACTGGGAGACGTCCAGAGTGTCGCCGTCGATGGTCTTCCCGGACAGCTCGGGCGCGGTGGCCCGGTCGCCCTTCTTGACGGTCGCGATCCCGTCGGAGCCGGCGACGAACCCCGTACCGCCACCGCCGCCCTGGACGCCTCCGCCCGAGCAGGCGGTGAGCACGAGGGTGAGGGCCGCGGCCCCGGCGGTGAGCAAAGCGGCACGACTGCGGCTCGTACGGACACTCATGTGAAAAGTTTCGCATGCCCGATTCGCGGCCCTACGGCGGGGTCGAAAGCGGGCGTTCGCCCCGGTCAGGCGGCTGGTCGGACGGCTGCTCAGGCGCCCGATCCGGTCTCCGGTCCAGCCGTCGTACCGGCATCCGAACCGGCACCCGACCCGGCGCCCAGGAACTCCTTCCAGCCGCCCGTCGGCGCCTGGCCGACGCCGAGGGTCTGGAGCTTGGCGAGGACGTCCGGCTTCTGGGCGTCCATCCAGTCCACGTACTGCCGGAAGGACACGATCCGGATGTCCCCCTCCGGGGCCTTCTCCTTCGCCCGGCCGATGTGCTTCAGGGCACCCTCGACGGCGTCCATGTAGACCCCGCCGTTCCATTCCTCGAAGTGGTTGCCTATGAAGAGGGGCGCCCGGTTGGTCTCGTAGGCCCGCTGGAAGCCGGCTATGTAGGCCTCGGTGGCCTGGGTGCGGTAGGAGGGGTAGTTGGCGGGTGGGGCCTGGGTGGAGTTCTGGGACTGGTTGTACATGATGTTGTAGTCCATCGAGAGGACCTCGAACTGCCGCCCGGGGAACGGTATGGACTGCAGTGGCAGATCCCACACCCCGCTCTTCTTCCTGGGCCACACCTGGAGCCCGCCCGGCGAGGAGGAGTCGTAGCGCCAGCCCAGCTCGCGCGCGGTCGGCAGCAGGTTCTCCTGCCCCAGCAGACAGGGCGTGCGCCCGCCGACCAGTTCCTTGTCGTAGTCGAAGGGCAGCGGGTCGAGGTCGGTCCAGCCGCTGTTGGTCTTCCACTCCTTCACGAAGGCCTTCGCCTGGTCTATCTCGCTGCGCCACTGCTTGGGCGTCCAGTTGGCGACGGAGCCGTGGCCGCCGCAGAAGTGGCCGTTGAAGTGCGTGCCTATTTCGTGGCCGTCGAGCCAGGCGGTCCGCAGATGACCGAGCGTGGATTTGATGTGTTCGTCCGTCAGATAACCGATGTCGGAGGCGCCGGGAGCGTTGTTCGGCGGCAGATACGTCCGCTTTTTCGACTCGGGGAGGAGATAGATCCCCGAGAGAAAGAACGTCATATGGGCGCCGTGCTCCTTGCCCGCCTCCAGAAACCGCTCGAAGAGCCCGTTGCCGACATCACCGGCACCGTCCCAGGAGAACACCACGAACTGCGGCGGGGTCTGGCCGGCTTCCAGCGCGCGCGGCTTCTCCGGCTGGTGGGGCTGGGCCCCGGTGTTCGCGGTGGACCCGTCACCCAGCGGCTTCACGGAGGTCTTCTTGTCCCCCGGGCCCTTGCCGCCACCTGAGCGCTTGCCGCCACCGGAGCCACCCTTGCCACCGGCTTCACCGGGCTTGCCCCCGAGTCCCGTACCGCACCCGGTGAGCCCCAACGCGGCCGTGGCACCCACACCCGCACCGAGTCCCAGCATTCCCCTTCGTGAAATGTGGCGCATTACTTCCCCCTTGGTCAGATCCCTCACCCCTTATGAGGAGGACACCGATTTAGAGGGCTATGAACCAGCCGTGGTTCCAGGCCACCGACACCTGTTTAAGATCATTTGACCGAATAGCCCCGGACACCGGGTCACCGGGTCACTGAGTCACCGGGATAAAGGAAAGGGCCGTACGTCTACAAGAGAGACGTACGGCCCCGGGGGTTGCTCCGGTTCAAGCCTCAGGCGCCGAATGCCTTGTCCTTCCCCTTAACAGGCTTGGCGCCAGCCAGCAGATGCGGCGGTACGAGATCCCGCGCGGGCTCGGTGTAGCCCACGGACACGATCTTGTCGCCCTGGTACGTGAACGTCGTCAGCGAGGCGAGCGTGCACTGCCGCCGCCGGGGGTCGTGCCAGAGCCGCCGCTTCTCGACGTACGACCGCACGATCCAGATCGGCAGCTGATGGCTGACGAGCACGGCCTCGTGCCCCCGCGCCGCGTCCTTCGCGGCGTCGAGCGCCCCCAGCATCCGGACGACCTGGTCGACATACGGCTCGCCCCACGACGGCCGGAAGGGGTTGACCAGGTGCTTCCAGTTCTCGGGCCGTTTCAGCGCGCCGTCGCCGACGCCGAAGGTCTTGCCCTGGAAGACGTTGTCGGCCTCGATGAGCCGCGCGTCGGTCGCGAGGTCCAGGCCGTGCGCCTTGGCGATGGGCGTCGCCGTCTCCTGCGCCCGCTCCAGCGGGGAGGCGCAGACGTGCGTCACATCGCGGACGGCGAGGTGCTCGGCGACCCGGTCGGCCATGCGCCGCCCGAGGTCGGAGAGGTGATAGCCGGCGAGCCGCCCGTAGAGGATTCCCTCCGGGTTGGCGACCTCGCCGTGCCGCATCAGATGGACGACCGTGATGTCACTCATGCCGCTGTGGCCTCCGCCGCTGCCCGTGCCGCCGCCGGAAGGGCGTCGGCGATCCGCTGTACCGCCTGCTCGTCGTGTGCCGTCGACACGAACCAGGACTCGAAGGACGACGGCGGCAAGTACACGCCCTGCGAGAGCATCGAGTGGAAGAAGGCGTTGAAGCGGTACGACTCCTGCGCCTTGGCGTCCTCGTAGTTCCGCACGGGCCGGTCCGTGAAGAACACCGAGAACATGTTGGAGGCCGACTGCACGGTGTGCGCGACGCCCTCCTTGCCGAGCGCCTCGCTGACGAGCCCCTGGATACGCACCGACACGTCGGTGAGCGTGCTGTAGGCGGCCTCGTCCAGCAGCCGCAGCTGCGCGAGCCCGGCGGCGGTGGCGACGGGGTTCCCGGAGAGGGTCCCGGCCTGGTACACCGGCCCGGCGGGCGCGAGATGAGCCATCACATCGGCGCGGCCACCGAAGGCGGCGGCGGGGAAGCCACCTCCCATGACCTTCCCGAAGGTCATCAGGTCCGGGACGACACCGTCGACGCCGAACCACCCGGCGCGGCTGGTCCGGAACCCGGTCATGACCTCGTCGGAGATATAGAGCGCGCCGTTCTCGGCACACGCGTCCTTCAGCCCCTGGTTGAAACCGGGCAGCGGCGGTACGACGCCCATGTTGCCCGGGGACGCCTCGGTGATGACGCAGGCGATCTCACCGGGGTGGGCGGCGAAGGCGGCGCGTACGGCGTCGAGGTCGTTGTAGGGGACGACGATGGTGTCGCCGGCCTGGGCGCCGGTGACACCCGGGGTGTCGGGGAGCGCGAAGGTCGCCACCCCGGACCCGGCGGCGGCGAGCAGCGAGTCGACGTGGCCGTGGTAGCACCCGGCGAACTTGATCACCTTGGCGCGGCCGGTGAAGCCGCGGGCGAGCCGGATCGCCGACATGGTGGCCTCGGTCCCGCTGGAGACGAGCCGTACCTGGTCGAGGGGGGCGATCCGGTCGACCATCTCCTCGGCGAGCGCGACCTCGCCCTCGCCGGGCGTACCGAAGGAGGTGCCGCGCGAGACGGCCTCCTGGACGGCGGCGATGACCTCGGGACGGGAGTGCCCGAGGATCATGGGCCCCCACGAACACACAAGATCTACATACTCACGGCCATCGGCGTCGGTGAGGTAGGGACCGTTACCGGACACCATGAACCGGGGCGTACCGCCCACGGCGCGGAAGGCGCGCACGGGAGAGTTCACGCCGCCGGGCGTGACGGCCGCCGCGCGCTCGAAAAGAGTCTGCGAAACTGGGGCTTCGTACGGATAGCTCACACAGGCCATGGTGTCAGAGGCTCCGAAGATCCTGCCGACTGGTGTTTCAACGCACGTTTCGGCGGACGGTCGCGGGGGAGGTCACTGACACGATGATCGGGTTGCGCGGCGGGGACCCTCGCGGCCCAGAAATGCGTTCGGGTGGAGATATGCATCGCGGTGGCGGACTGGGCGAGGGGACCGGTGACCTCGGTCCTCGTCGTGCCCGGCGGGGCAGGCACCGGCGCGAGGCGGAGGACACGGCGGAGACATCGCGGCAATCGCGGCAATCACCGCAGGAGCGCGCCGACTCCGGTACGACCGGGGGGATCGGCGGTTCCGAGGGGCTCGGCGGTCCCGGGGGCCCAGGGGTTCACGGGGAGCCGGGAGGTTCGGGCGGTCCCGGGGGGCCGGGGGCGCAGGGTGTTGGTCGCCGGGGTGTGCCGGTGACCGGTCCTGGGGCCAGTGGGTCCGGGGCTACTGGGCCTGGGGCGAGTGGGTCCGGGGCGAGTGGGTCCGGTGACGGCGAGTCCGGGCAGAGCGGTTCGACGGGGGCTTCGCGGGGGCTGGGTCCGCTGGGGTCTCTGGGATCGACACTCGGGGCTTCCTTCGAGGCGCTGAGGGCGCGGGCGAAGGCGGCACAGTCGGGACAGGCACAGTCGGGGCAAGGGCAGTCGGGGCAAGCGCAGTCGGGCCGGTCCGAGCAGACGCCGGAGCAGCGGTCCGGCCAAGCGGAACAGCCGGGGCGGTCGGGTCGGCCGAGCCGCGCTGCGGAGCAGTCGGGGCAGTCGGGGCGGCCGGGCCAGAGGGGTCAGGCGGGTCAGGCGGGGTCGGGTCGGGCGGGGGCTCGGGACCATTCGGGACGGACGGGGTCGCCGGGGGCAGCGGGGTCGCCCTTGCCGTCCGGCTCATCCTTGCCGTCCGGTTCATCCTCGCCGTCCGAGTCGCCCTCGCCGTCCGGGTCGTCCGGGTCGTCCGTTCCGTCGGGCCCCGGCGGTCCTCGACGTGGCTTCAACGGGCCGGAGAACTGGTCGGACCCCGATCCGTCACCGGCGCCCCGGACGTCAGCGGGGTCGCCCCCGCCGGCGCCCCGGACCGCACCCGGGCCGCACCCCCCTGTGCCCCGGACGTCGCCAGGGTCACAACCCCCGTACGTCCCGCAGGGACATGAGGACGTGTACGGTCCGCAGGGTGCACACGGCACATACGACACCCAGAACATCCCCCCTGCGCAGAACCTCCGGGACGACTCCTCCGACACCCCCCTCGGCGACGCACCCGGCCCCGGCCGGCACGCCTCGCGTGACCAGCAGCCGGAGGAGGGGCGGCGTTTCTCCCGCCGCCGGCGCGGTACGCGGAGCGAGGCGCCGGACCCGGACCGCTCCCTGCCCGGCGTGGACCGGCTCGCCCCCGGCGGCGACCGAGTCGTACCCGGCAGTGACCAGATCGCGCCCGGTACGGACCGGATCGCGCCCGGCGTCGAGCAGCCGTCGGACGGTCCCGATCGCCAGGAGAACGGCGATGTCGGTACGGGTACCGGCCCCCTGTCGGGCGGCTCGGCCGGTGACGCCGGTCGAATCACCGGCGGCGGTACTGAGCGGATCGGGCGGCGGAGCCGTATGGACGGTATGGACCGTATGGATCACGCCGATCATGTGGATCGTGTCAATCGTGCCGAAGGTGCCGGTCGCGCCGAACGTGCTGATCGTGTGGGCGGGATGGATCAGACGGACCGGTCGGGCCTGGCGGACCGGGCGGACGGAGCGGGCCGGACGGACCGTTCCGACCGCGTGGGTCGCGGAGGCCGCGCGGAGCGCCGACGCCGCGCGGACCGTCTCGAACAGGTCGTCAACCGGCTGCATACGGCTGCCGAGAGCAGGAATGGTGGTCGAGTGGGGGTGACGTACAAATACTTCGGCGCGCCCGACGGCGCGACCGCGGCCCGGGTGCCGATCTCGATGCGCCCCGAGGAACTCGGCGGTGACGAGCTCGGGATGAACGGCATGTTCACCAAGATCAAGCCGGAGACGATGGCCGCGATGGTGCTGACCGGCATCGAAGGCGTCCCCCTCCACAAGGTGCCCCCGCTGGAACTGGTGGTCCTCCACCCCGACTACGCGGTGGTCAGGCTCCCCATGACGGTGGTGGACCCGCTGCGGGGCATCGGCGAGGAGGCGGTGGGCGCCGCGGCCTTCATCTGGTCCACGGTCCCCGACCGGGGCGGCCCCCGGGACGCCTTCAACGTCTACCAACTCCTCCACGAGTGGCAGGACTTCAGCCACCGGTTGCATGAGGCGGGGCACCAGCCGTACTGCCTGGTCTGGCCCTAGGGCCTGTATGCAGACCCGCCCCAGCCGGCGGGAGGCCCGCCCCAGCCGTGATATGGCATGCGCACAGGGGGAGTCGCGCCCCCTGTCTGCCATAATCCCCCTCTGCCGACGGACCGGGAGAACTTGGGGGAACCGCCGCGATGGGCGTGTTACGGGCGCTTCTGATCGCCGTACCGGTGCAGGGTCTGGAGTTCGTCCGCGAGGACACGAAGCAGATCAAGAAGGCGCTGCTCCAGTCCGGTTGGGCCGCGTCGGACGTGACGGTGCTGGACACCCTGGAACGCACGACGCGGGACGACATCTACGCCGCCTTCAAGGCATTCTTCGAACAGTGCGAGGACGACGATTTCGCCCTCGTCCACTTCTCCGGGCACGGCGTGCGCATCGGTGACCGAGAGTTTCTGAAACCGGCCAACGCGAACCGTGACGCGGAGGAAATGAGCCTCATCGAGGTCGTGCCCGATGTGCTGTTCAGGCACCTCGTCTCACAGGCCACCGTGATGATGTGCCTCGACGCGTGCCGTGACGACGCGGAGGGGGAGTTCAAGCCCCCAGCGACCTTCCCGGCGTCCTCACGCTCACGCGAGAACGTCTTCGTCGTCCACGCCTGCGCTGCGGGAGAGCAGGCCTACGGCACGGAGTCCGGCAGCTTCATGAGCCGGGCGCTCGCGGACGCCCTCAGCCCCCATTCGCCTCCGAAGAACGTCAGAGAGGTCATCACCTACGTACGAAGGCGCACCAATCAGATCGCCAAGGACAACGGCGCCTCCCGCCACCACCGTGTGGAGGACCGTTGGCTCGGCGGCGCTGACGTGGCAAGTGCCCCCGCCCGGCACGCCGAGCGGGAGATCTGCGAGAACGGGCCGGGCACCGAGGACTGGGGCAGGGTCGTCCACGACTCGGGTCTGTGGGACAGGGTCACCGAACCCGGTGTGGACAAGGGGAAGTTGAAGGACCTCCTCAGTCCTCTGATCACCAAGGTCCTCGCCATCCGGCAGAACGCCGAGCTGCCGACGAAGGCCGGCCCCGATCCTTGGGACGATGTCCAGTTCCCCCAGCGCGTACTGCAACGCCTCGACCGGCTGATCCCGCCCGCGCCCGAGGGCGGCCGGTTGAGTCCCCTTGAAGCCGTCGCGCTGCTGGCGACTCCGTTCGTCCGGGAGGCGGCCGTGGCGTGCGGTCGCCGGGCGCTCGCGGAGTGCGCGGCGCAGGAGCCCGGTGAGAACGACAAGGCGGCCCGGAAACCTTCCGCGGGCCGGGAAGCCGGCATCAGACAACTCCTCCGACAGGACTTGGCAGACGTCCGCAAGGCATACGACCAGATCGACACCAAGCGTCGAAGACTCCTGGCCGACCGGTCCGACTCCGCGGCGACTGCGGTCGAAAGCTGGCTCCAACACCGTCTGCTGGCCGACTGGGACCAGCTGTGGGTCACGGCCGACGGCTCGGGGGCGGCAACCATCGGTGCCCTCGACAGCTTGCGGGAGGTCATGGAAATCCTCCTGAAGGCCGCCGAGTTCGCCGCCGGGCTGGGATCGAGGCCACCGGCCAGGAGCCATGACAATCTGCGCTCGGCCCTGCTCCAACTGGTCTCACAGATGCGTACGCCTCCGGCTGTCAACGCACCGAACGGCAAGGAGTGGCAGCGGGAGCTCGCCACGCAACTGGGCCTGGACCGCAGAAAGCGGTGGCGTCCCCGTGAACTGGCGGGACTGCTGCACATCGCCGAACTCCTGGCCGTCGATCCCCGCTCGCTGGACGGCATCGTCGTGGACCATCTCGGCGAACGGCACCTCAGGGTAAGTCCGGAGGACGTCGTCGCACAGATCCGCGGAAGCGAGTTCCACCCCGTGGACCACGCGCCCTCGCCCGCACCGGGCCAGCGCGTCGACTGGACCCTGCAGTCCGACTGCGACAGCGCCCCCTTGCACGTCGCGTTGGAACGCCAGGCCGAAGCCGCCGCGACCGCCGCCCGCAACCTGTACAAGGCCATACCGAACGAGGATCTGCTCGACGCCCTTCCGAAGCACGTCAACACAGATGCCCTGCTGGCCGACACGAACCGCGGCTACGAGGCACCGCCCCCGCGCTTCCAGCTCGCCGAGGACGGCGTCAAGCCCCTCATCATGGGCACCCAGCTCTACGGCGACCGCATGCTGGCCGTACGCGAGCTGTACCAGAACGCCCTCGACGCGTGCCGCCGCCGCTGGGCCCGTCAGAAGTACGCCCAGCAGACGGCCCGCAGCGGCAGCGGCGCCCAGCGCGTCAAGGAACTGGCCGAGTACAGGGTCGAGTTCAAGCTCGGACGGGATTCGGACGACCAGCGGATCTACATCGAATGCGTCGACCACGGCATCGGTATGACCGAGGAGGAACTGCGCGACCTCTTCGCCCGCGCCGGCCGCCGCTACGAACAGTCCCCCACCCGCGTACGGGAACTGCGCCGCTGGCGCCGCGAGGACATCGACCCCGAGCTGAACAGCCGTTTCGGCATCGGTGTGTTCAGCTACTTCATGCTCGCCGAGCGGATCACCGTCATCACCCGCCCCGCCAGCGAGACCGGACGGGCCGCCGACGGCCCCGCCCACCGCGTCGACGTCGTCGCGGACTCCGGCCTGATGCACATCACGAAGGACGAGCGCACGGACGCGGGCACCACGATCCGGCTGTATCTGCGCCCCGAGGACTGCGCGAATCCCCCGTCCCTGATCAAGTTCCTCCAGGAGCAGGTCTGGCACACCCCTGTTCAGCTGCGGGTCAGGGAGTGCCTGGACCCGGACAACCCTCGTGAGGAGCCCTGGACACCGAACGTGCTGAAGGCGGACGTCACCCTCGCCGTACCGCAGGCGGAGACGCCGGACGGTCCCTGGTGGGTGCGAGGTGAGGGCGCGCGCCTGGTGGACGGGATCTTCGTGGGCGAGGACGAGCGTCCCCACGGGTATGTCATCAACCTGCGGCGCCGACACGCGCCCAGACTCAGCGCCAACCGTAATCGGCTGCAGGAGTTCGACAGTGAGCTGGCGTATCGAGAACTGGCGGCCGCCACCGGCGACGTGTTGACGCGCTGGGAGCCGGTTCCGCTCTCATGGCTCTGGGAACTGCTCATCGACGATGTTCGTTTGGGCGAATCCGTCCTTGAACGCCTGTTGGCCGCCGAGATCACGGTGTCCGTGACCGACTGGCACAACACCCGCGTGAGGTCGCCTGTGAGGCTTCCCCTGAAGGCCATCGGTTGTCTTCTTTATGACAACCCAAGTACGGCGAACGCGACCGGTGAGAGGTCCGCTGGTCCCGGACACCAGTACTTTCGTTCGTGGCGGGCGCAACTCGTAAGGACCGAAATCAGACGATCAGAGGGAGCGCAAAAGACCATAGGACGACCCCAGGGGTTCCCGAAGCCCTCCGCCCTTGACGCGCTGCTGTTCCGGGAGCATTCCGGTCTGGTCTGGCCTCTGACCGCAGCGCTCCAAGCGTCCTGGAGTGGTGAGCACAGCCTGCGAACGACGTTTCGCGGGCTTCGGCGGTACGCGGTCGTTGGCATCATCTTGCCCGGAGTGGACGATGTGCGAGCCCTCGACGCCATGATGGCCGACCCTTTGCTCGTCGACCTGTACAACTCATACACCCCCTTCAAGAAGGACGCGTCTGCCCCGGCAGATGTCGAACCCTCCGTTCACTTTCCCCTTCTTCAGGCCGCTCGTCGCTACAACAGATCACTCGGAGAGATCGCCGATCTTGTCCGTCGGCTCCGGGCTTTCGAACCTCGCATCCCAGAGCCTCCGCATCTGGGCGAACTCGCGGGTCGCATCCCCGACCAGCACGACCTGGCCGTTCTGGTCGGCGACGACGGACTGAATCTCCCCGCCGCTGTGACCCCGGCCGTCGCCGCCTATGTGGCGACGCGTGAGGGCGTCCGCTTCGATGACGTTCTGGACATCGTGCGCCGCTATGAACGGTTCGGATTCCACATCACCGACCATGTCGGCACCAGCCACGCATCGGACGCTCCGCTTCCGGACCTCGACGATCCTTTCCGTGAGCCGAGCCTCCTCGACAAGCCCTTCAGCCTGTTCAGACTGGTCCGACTCTCCGCCGAGCGCGGCGATGCCGATGTCGGTGAAACCGCCGAGTACGTCCGTGGATTCGCCGAACGACTGGGCATGGGCGAGATCTCGCCCGGACCCCTCGCAGCGGTCAGGGCTCCAGCGTGGTGGGCCGACCTCCCGTTGAACCAGGAACGGGACCATCAGCCTTTCAACACCTGGACGGTCCTGCACGTCCTGGCCGACATGCCTCGGGGCGAGCCACCAGAGGACATCGTCCGGTCTGTCGAAAACCTCGCCACCGCGGGCTTGGTGGACCCGGCCGCCTGCGACGCGGTCCGCACGTGGCTCGAAACACCACAGGAGCGACGGCCGTATCTCCTCATGCGGGACGGGCGGAAGGCCGAGTTCCGGTGGTGGTCGTTCAACGGTAGGCACCATGAGAGGCCGGACCACGTCGACATCCCGTATCTCCTGGAACTCGCGGCCGAACGACACGACACCCTTGCCGATGCGGCCGAAGAGATGCGCGCGCAGGCCGAGCCCTATGGCATCGAGGTCGTCGAAGTCCCAGCGGAGTCGTGCCGACTACGACCGGACAATTCGCTGATAGACGCGCTGATCGACGAAGGTCCGCGATGGAAGACCGAGATCACCTACAGCGACATCGTCCCGTTCGCCCATGGCTTCGGCCTCGGCCTGGCCGACGCGATCGCGGAACTGCGCAAGTACGAGCCCCTCGGCGCACCCCGGCTGCCCTCCGCGCTACCCGCCCCCAGCGGACAGTGGGACAAGCCGGACCGGAAGACAGCCCTCGCCCTCGAAAACCTGCTGCAGTACGAACCCTTGCTCCAAGGGACCGTAACCCCCCTCACCCTGACCGTGACCGCCGTTCGCATGGACCTCGGCCTGCGTTCGACGTTCGCGGCGCTCGCCTCGTACACGGACTGCGGGATCGCCATCGAGTGTCCCGAGCCCGAGGACGACGACCCCGCTCCCGACTGGCGGGACGTCATCATCCTCACCCCGTCGCTCACCGGCGCGGAGCCCGCGCTGTCGGGTGAAGTGACGGAGGACCACATCCAGTTGGCGTCGGAGGAGACCGATCTGTCGGTCGACGAGGTGCGGGAACGACTCGTCCACTACGCGCCGCTGTTCGGATTCCGACTGCCGACACCGAGGGACGCCCAGGTCCCGGAGGAGGGGAGCGCTCATGCCTGAACACGCGGATGTCCCGTACAAGAGCCAGAAGGTGGGGGCGCCGCAGGACCTCGCCTCCCATGTGGACGCGGCCGGTTTTCTCGTGTTCACGGGGACCTGCCCCGTCTGCCACGGCCGGAACGAGTACCCCCTGTTCGACGTCAACCCCGGCACGGTTCCCAAGGGGTGGCCATGGGCGAAGAAGGCCGAGGCGGACGAGGAACGGCACATGGAGTGCGACTGCCCGTTCACGCATCCGGAGAACGTCGACGAGTACGCCGGCTGCGGCGCGTGGTGGCCCGTACCGCTTCCGTCCGAGGAGACCACCTGATGACCGCCACGCCCGCCGCACCAGGCACGCCCGCCACGCCCGGCTCGTCCGGCGCATCCGCCACGCCCGGTACGCCCAAGCGCCGTTCGGCGCGTTCGCTGCGGTTCGAGGCGCAGGAACGGCTGTACGTCATGTTGCAGTCGCAGTTGGAGAGCGACCGTCATCAGGCGGAGGGATGGCGCAACTTCCTGGCCACGGCCACCGCGCTCCTCGCGGCGGTGCTGGTGCTCAAGGGCCGCGAGAACGTGGCCGAGCTGACCACCGGTTACCGGACGGGCGTCGTTGTGGCCATCGCGGTCGGGCTGCTGGCGCTGCTGACGTCCGCCTTCGCGGCGGCCTCCGCCGCCCA
This sequence comes from Streptomyces sp. NPDC002643, assembly GCF_053592555.1. NCBI lineage: Bacteria > Bacillati > Actinomycetota > Actinomycetes > Kitasatosporales > Streptomycetaceae > Streptomyces > Streptomyces sp. NPDC002643. The sequence goes on along the minus strand of NZ_JBSFVY010000014.1, from coordinate 71,253 downwards.
CGGCAGGCCCGGCCGCAAGCTGAAGCACGCCGATGGTGCCCAGCTGCTGAAGTGGGAGGCGGCGGAGAGCGATCGCATCGGGAGGCTGATCAATCGCGCGCGATGGCTGGCCGTGGCGGGGGTACTGGCGACGGCCGCCGGCGTGATGGTCACCTGGGTGGCACCTGCCGCCGAGAAGGAGCCCGCCGCCTCGGTCACCGTGCACACCCGGGACGGTGTCGTATGCGGGACGCTGGTCGAACTCGACGGCGAGGGAGTCACCTTGCAGGTGAAGTCCGGCGGTGCCGCCGCCAAGGACTCCCAGGACAAGGCCGCCAAGGACACTCTGCGCAGATTGGCCTGGGGGTCCCAGGCCGTGAGCGCGAGCCCCACGCCCGGCTGCTGAGACGATCCACGCGGAACAACGGTCCACGCGGAACAAGGACCACGCGGAACAGAGGCCCACGCCTGACCGCACGCACACCTTTTCTCCACCGGACAGTGGTTTCGGCCATTGTCGGATTACCGGGAGAAGAATCGCCGATGCACGCCGATTCACCGGCACGGAGGGTTTGAACGGGCCGGGCTGGACGGCGGTCGCCCCGAGGTCCCATCATCGCCCGCGCGAGCGCCGGCCGACCGCCCTCCGCCGCCCGGATGAACCGAACCCCAAACTCGAATATCCACTCGACCTTCGAGTTCCCGGAACGGTTTTCACTACGGCGGAAACCGCCCCTTGTACGCCGTACTTCCGACATCGCAACCTGTATCCGGAATTTTCCTCGCCCCGGAAGGAGAAATGCCTTTCAGTACCGGGATCGCTTCGGCATCGAGTCGACATGGAGTCGACATCGAGAAGAAGCCATCAGGGTCGGAAACGCGTAGCGGAGAACAAGGGGGTCGTCAGCGTGATGCCGGAGAGTTCGGCGGCGGGAATTGGTTGGTTCGCGGTGCTTCCGGACTGTGAGGCGGCGCGGGGGGCCGCCACGGTTCTGGGGGCGGAGGCGACGCGGATCGTGGAGCACGCGTCGGGGCGGCCGTGGCTGGTGGGGCGGTGGGCGGACGGCGAGGTCGTGGTCGCCACGGTCGGCGGGGCGAGGGTGGCGGCCGTGGGCCCGACCGCGCCGGCCGAGGCCCGTCTCGCCGCCTTCGTCCGGGAGGGGGACGCGCTCGGCTCGCTGGACCGGATCGGCCTCGGCCCGACCGGCAGCTGCCATCTGCTGGCCTCGGAGGGCGGCCGACTGCGTTCACAGGGCACGGCGTCGGGGCTGCGACGGCTGTTCTCGGCCCGGCTGGCCGGGGTCGTCGTCGCCTGCGACCGCTCGGACGTGCTGGCCGCCGCCCTCGACGCGGGCATCGACGAACGCCTCGTCGCCCTCCGGCTGATGGACCCGCTGATCCCGCACCCTCTCGCCGAACGCCCCCTGTGGCGGGGCGTCTCGGCGGTCCGGGCCGGTACGGCGCTGCTCACCGACCACTCGGGCAACACCCGCACCCGCCGCTGGTGGCAGCCCCCCGAGCCCGAACTCCCCCTCGACGAGGGCGCCGAACGCCTGGCCGGAGCCCTGGCCGACGCCGTCGCCGTACGCACCGCCGGGGGCGGCCTGATCAGCTCCGACCTCTCCGGCGGCCTGGACTCCACCTCCCTCGGCTTCCTCGCCGCCCAGGGCTCCGCCCGGCTGCTGGCCCTCACCCTCACCGGCGCCGACCCCGCCCACGACGACCTCGCCCGGGCCCGGCGCGCGGCGGCCCGGCTGCCGGGCGGCGCGACGCACCTCACCCTCGCCACGGACGACCTCCCGCCCCACTACACCGGGGTCCTACGGGCCGGTGAGGACGTCGACGAACCGGCCCTCGGCTGCCGGGTCCACGCCGCGTTCGCCGAGACCGCGCGCCGCCTGGCGAACCACGGCTCCCGGCTCCACATCTCCGGCGAGGGCGCCGACCAGATCATGACCGCCCGCCCGCCGTACCTCCACACCACCGTCCGCACCCACCCCCGTACCGCCCTCACCCACCTCCGCGCCACGGTCTCCGCCCAACGCTGGCGCCTGCTCCCGACCTTGAAAGCCCTGGCCGACAACCGCGCGTACGGCCGCTGGCTCGCCGACTCCGCCCGCGACCTCTCCCCCGTACTCGCCCTCGACGGCTCCCCCGCCCTCGGCTGGCAACCCTCGCGCCCCCAACTCCCGCCCTGGGCGAGCCCGGACGCGGCCGCCGCCGTACGCGAACTCCTCTGGCAGACCGCCATCGAGGCCGAACCGCTCGCCGCCACCCGGGGCCAGCACGAGGTCCTGTGGTCGATCCACAACGGCACCCGGCTCGCCCGCCGGCTCACCCGCGTCACCAGCCGGGCCGGACTGCCCACGCACCACCCGTACTACGACGACCGCGTCATCGAGGCCGCCCTGTCCGTACGGCTGCACGAGCGCACCACGCCCTTCGCCCACCAACCGCTCCTGGCGCAGGCGATGCGGCAGACGGTGCCCGCCGAACTGCTGGGCGGCCGCTCCACCAAGGGCGAGTACAGCGCCGAGACGCGGACCGGGCTGCGGCTGCGCCGCGCCGAACTCGCCGAACTCCTCGACCAGCCGCTGCTCGCCACCCTCGGCCTGGTCGACGCCGACGCGCTGCGCCACGCTTGCCTCGGCGTGTTCCCGCCCCGGCTCTCCCCCGTGACCCTGGAGGCCACCTTGGTCACCGAGACCTGGCTACGCGCCCACACCGGCCCGACCACCTCCACGACGACCCTGGGAAGCGAGGCGGCGGCATGAGCGACGCCGGTACGAACGGTGAGGGCAGGCGCGGCGGTGAGGTGGCTCGCGGCGTCGCAAAACGAACGCTCGTTTCGGGTGCGCGGCTGCGGCGCCACGTATCCGCCTCCGACGTGGAGGACGGCATGGTCCTCCTCGACGAACGCAGAGGCCGCTGCTTCAAGCTGAACCGCAGCGGAGCCCTGATCCTGCGCGCGCTGCTCGACGGACTCTCGCCGGCCGATGCGGCACGGTCGCTCGCACAGCGGTACGAGGTCTCCGAGGAGCGGGCCATGGCCGATGTCGCCGTACTGACCGCAGAGTTGACGGGCAAGGGGCTGGTGGTCGTATGAGCGTCCCGTCCGGCTTCCACGAACGCCCGCGGCTGCCTCTGCACCGCCGGCCGCTGCCGCTGCTGGCGGTGGGCGCCGCGCATCTCATCGGCCGGCTGTCCCCGTCGCGCATCCGGCAGATCCTGACGGCCTGTGCGCGGGGAGCCCGCCCGGCGACCTAGGGCCTGTCGTTTGGATCACGCCGGCTTCGGGCTGCGGCGCGTTGATACTGCCGGTGAGCGGGGCGATGGGGGTACCTCCCGCGCGAGCGAAGCCGAGCGTGGGGGAGATCGCGACCACCCTCCTCTGCCGCGCCCGAGGCACCTGGCCGACCTGGCGCACAGGAACGCGCACGATCCCGGTGATCGCCCACGCCTGGGTAGAAGCGGAGGGCCGCCCCGTGGACGGCCTCCCGCTCACACCGGGCATTCCCCCGCTGATCACCATTCCGCCCCGCAAGCAGGGGTAGGTCTCAGGTCTACGGGCGTTGGCAGCCGACCAACGGGGCTGCCCCGAGTGGTGGGGCCTGACCCCGCCCGGTCCTCCTCGAACACGCCCTGGTGGTCGTCCCGTCAGGGTCCCGTGCAGCGGTCGTATCACCCACCGAACACGAGATGACAACCGGTCACGGTGGCTTTATATGATCGGCGTTCGCATGTGCGGGGGCATGTGGCGATGGGACGGCACGGTGCTCAGTGCTGCCTTGCGGTCCCCTCTGCCTCCGTACGTCGCGCCCGCGAATCGGACACCGTCGACGAACGAGGGAGACAGGGGCCATGTCCCATCCCCACCACCAGCCGCACCAGGGCCCCTGGCCACCGGGCCAGGGCCCCTACCCGGCACCACCGGGACAGGGACAGTTCCCCGCCCAGCAGTACCCGGCCGCCCCCGCCTCGCCGAACGCCGCCCCACCGAACGCGGCCCAGCAGTACCCGTCGGCCCAGCAGTACCCCGCCCACCCCCCGTACGGCGGTCCCCCCGCCCCTCCCCACCTCGCGCCCCCGCACGCCCCGGCCCCCATGCGCCCGGCCCCTCCCCGGAGCAAGGGCACCGGCTTCGGCTGTCTCGCCGGAGTGCTCGGCGTCTTCGGCGCCCTCGCCCTGGCAGGCGGCGGTTTCCTCGTCAACCACGCCTACTCGAACCACAGCCAGGTCATCCCGAACCGCACGGCGTACGGCCCGACGATGTGGCGGAACGAGCCGGTGGACGAGTTGTTCCCCGACGTACTGGCGCCGACCAAGAGCCCGACATCCGACGAGGCCGACCCGGAGCGGGCGACCTGGCACCGGCTCGGCATATCCGAGGACACCGACTGCGCGGCCGGTCTGAACAAGGTCACCGCCGCCGCCGTGAAGGACCTCGACTGCGAGGCGGTCCTGCGGGCGACGTACGTGGACCCGACCGGCAACACCCTGGGCACGGTCGCCCTGGCCGTACTGCCGGGGGGCCAGCGGCGGATGACCGAGTTCCTGGAGAAGGACGCCGACAAACTCGACCCCGAGGTCGGCGCGAAGCCGTACGCCGTCCCCGACACCCTGGCCGCCAAGTGGAACGGCGCCCGCAGCAACGGCGGCGCCGGCCTCGTCATCGGCGACGCCACCCTCCCGTACGTCCTCATCGCCTCGACGGGCTCGGTGGACGGCCGCAAGGCGGGCCGGCTCCCCGGCGAGTGGGGCAGCCACAGCTGGTCGGCGGGCGACGACCGCGCCCCCTGGCGAGGCGCCGCGAAGTCCCTCTGCGACGACCTGAACGCCCACCTGTCCCAACTCCTGTCGGAGACCGCATGACCGTGACCGGCCCCACCCGCTCCTCCCTCACCCGCTCCTCCCTCGGTCTCGCCCTCTCCTCCCTCCTCCTCGCGCTCTCCCCCCTCTCCCCCTTCGGCCCCTCCGGAACGGCGCTCGCGGCGCCCCGCATCGCCGAGTCCGTGCCGCGGAGTTGGGAGTACGGGGCGCTGAACCTGGCCGGGGCGCAGCAGAAGGCGCGCGGCGAGGGGGTGACCGTCGCGGTGCTGGACTCCGGTGTGGTGGCCAGTCATCCGGCGCTCGCGGGCAGGGTGACCACGGGCCCCGACTATGTCGACGACGGTCTGAAGTCGGGCGATCCGAAGTGGGGCGACCACGGTACGGCGATGGCGTCGGACGTCCTCAAGGTGGCGCCGGAGGCGAAGATCCTCTCGATCCGGGTCACCAACGGCGACGAGGAGTCCTTCTACCGGGGCACCAGTGTGATCGCCCGTGGCATCGACTACGCGATCGAGCACGGCGCCGACGTCATCTCCATGTCGATCGGCGGGGAACTCCTCGGCGACACCTACGACGAGGAGGAGGCCGACGCGCTGGGCCGCGCCGCGCAGGCCGGCATCCCGGTGCTGGCGTCGGCGGGCAACAACGGCGACGGTTTCAACGAGGCGCAGTACCCGGCGGGTTACCCGGGGGTGATCGCGGTGGCGGCGCTGCAGCCGGGTGGCACGAGGGCGCCCTTCTCGACGGTGCGGACGTACAACTCGGTGGCCGCGCCCGGGGTGTCCGTGATGAGCGCCAGGAACACCGGCGGTTACGCGCCTGTCGACGGCACGTCCCCCGCGACGGCCCTCACCTCCGGTGTGGTCGCCCTGATGAAGTCGAGGAACAAGGATCTGACCCCGGCCCAGGTGCGTTCCATCCTCACCTCCACGGCCCAGCACGCGTCCACGGGCCCCAGCCCTCTCGACGGCTACGGTCTGATCGACGCGAACGCGGCGGTCCAGGCCTCCGCGAAGCCTCCCGCCGATCGCACGGCCCCGGTCGCCTACAAGGGCGAGGAACATCCGTTCACCCCGGACGGCACCCCCAAGACCAAGCACCCGGAGCTGGAGACGGAGCTGGTCACGATCGGTGGCGTCGCGGCGGGCATCGGCCTCGCCCTGCTCATCGGCGCCGTCTTCCTGGCCCGGGCCGCCTACCGCCGTGCCTCCCGGGCCGCCGCCTGAACGATCACCGGGGGTCGTGGTGGTCCCCGCCCTCACGCCGGCGCCGCGACCGCCGAGGGGGCCGGGACCACCGACGGGGCCACGGACGGGGCCACGGACGGGGCCACCGAGGAGGCCACCGCATGTGAGGACGGCGGAACCGCCATCGCCGCCCGGACCGTCAGGTCGAACCACACCGCCTTGCCGTCGGGGTGGGCGAGGCAGCCGGCGGCATGGGGAAGGGCGGCGGCCGTCCCCCAGTGGCCCTCGGTGAGGGCGTCGACGAGATGGAGGCCCCGGCCGCCCTCCTCCCAGCCGTCCGGTGTCAACTCCCGCATGACCGGCGGGTTCTCGTCACCGTCGTAGACCATCACCCGGACCCGCCACCCCTCCACCGCCACCCAGAGAACCGATCCTCCACCTTTGGCGTGCACACACGCGTTCGTCACCAGCTCGGACGTGCACAGCGCGGCGGCGTCCACGAGGCTGTCGAGGCCCAGGGTCCGCAGCACCGTGGAGACGAAGTCGCGGGCGATGTGCGGTGAGGTGTCGAGCGGCGGGCAGAAGAGTGTGTAGGTCGTCGCGGTGGGCGAGAACCAGGGTGTGGGGGCGGGGAAGTTGCGGGCGGTTTCGGGCACGGGTGATCAACTCCATAGCGACGAGCGGGGATTACCGGGGTCCCCACCGCGTCGGCGGCTCCCCCTCGGGTATCTCGACCCGGGGCGCACTTTCAACTGGCAGCAGGCAGGGGTGCGTTACACACAACATGGCTATGAGTAATCAGCTGAGCACTCTACGTGAGCGCAGGAATGACCGTAGTCTGCATATTCGCACCGCCGCAATGGACTCGGTGGAAGTACTACGAAAGCCCCGCCCCACCGGCACACCCCACCCGACGCCGACGCCCCCCACGTCCGCGCACCCGGGCGGACCGACGGCGACCCCGCTCAGCCCTGACTCCCGCGCACCGTGAACCCGGTCACCAGTCCCCCGCCCTCGCGTCGCCTCGCGAACGGTGTGCCTCCGTGGGACGCGGCCACGGCGCGGACGATCGACAGCCCGAGCCCGGAGCCGGGCAGGCTGCGGGCGTCCGGCGCGCGGTAGAAGCGGTCGAAGATACGGTCGAGATCGCAGTCGGCCACCCCGGGCCCCCGGTCCAGCACCTCGACCCGTACGAAGTCCGAGCCCTCGCCCCCTTCGTCGCCCTCACCAAGCTCCCCGACCAGGCCTCCCGACGAGCCGCCCGCGCCCTTCGAGCCCCCTGCCCCCTTGGGCCCCCCCGCTCCCTTGAGACCGCCCGCTCCCTTCGAGCCCGACAGCCCCATATAGCCACCGGCCCCCGTGGACACCGGGGAACCCGGCGAGTCGCCGTCCTCCCCCATCTCCCCGTCCGCCCCCGCGCCACCCCGCGCGACCACGACCTCGATCGCGCCGGTGCCGTCGCGGTCGAACTTCGCCGCGTTCTCGACAAGGTTGGACACGGCCCGCTGCAGCGCCCCCGCCCGGCCCTCCACGGTCGTATCGCCCCACACCCGTACGACGACGTCCCGCCCCGTACGGCGGCGGGCGGTCGCCGCGACCTCCTCGGCGATGTCGGCCAGTTGCACCCGCCGTACGGGCTCGGTGCTGGAGTGCCCGGCGGCGAGGTCGACCAACTCATTGACCAGGTCGGTCAGTTCACGGGCCTCCTGGGCCAGGTCGTCCACCAGCTCCTCCCGTATCCCGGGCGGGAGTTCGTCGATGCGGCGGAGCAGGGAGATGTTGGTGCGCAGCGAGGTCAGCGGGGTGCGCAGTTCGTGGCCGGCGTCCTGGACGAGGCGCCGCTGGTCCTCCTCGGACTGGGCGAGGCGGACGAGCATCCGGTCGAACGAGCGCCCGAGCCGGCCCACCTCGTCGCGTCCCGCGACCGGCACCTGGATGCCGAGCTGCCCGGTGCGGGCCACATCCTCGGCGGCGGCCGTCAGCTGCACCAGCCGCCGGGTCTGCCGCCAGGCCAGCCACCACCCGAAGAGCCCTGCCGAGAGCACGACCCCGGACACGAACAGCAGGGTCCGCTGCTGGAGTTCCCGCAGCAGATCCTCCGTGTCGCTGAACTCCTGGGCGACCTGTACGGCACCGCGCCCGCCGCCGAGCGCGACCGTGGCCACGCGATAGCGCCCGGCGCCGACCTCGACCTCACCGTGCTCGACCATCGCCCCGGCACGGGTCGCGCCAGCCACCCGGCGGTCACCGGGGCGCACGGGCAGCCCGGGAGCGCCCTCGTCGAGGATCTCACCGTCGGGGCCCAGCACCTGGACATCCGTACGACCGGAACGGATCAGATCGTCACGCGGACCGCCGCTGCCCGACGGCGCGAAGTCCTCGGGCGTGAGCGCGTCCTGCTCGACCAGCTCCCGCAGATCCCGGACGACCTCGGCGAACACGGTCTGCTGGTCCACCCGCACCAGCCGCGCCGCCGCGCTGTAGCTGAGAATCCCCACGAGCACGGTGACGACACAGGCCACGGCCACGAACGACATCGTGAACGTCGCCCGCAGCGAGGGCCCGAGTCGGAGCCGGGCGAGCACCCGGGACAGCACCCGCAGCGGACGGGACGACGGCATCGCGCGCCGCCCCTCAGTCTTCCCGCAGCGCGTATCCGACACCGCGCACGGTGTGGATCAGCGCGGGCGCCCCCGGCTCGTCCAGCTTGCGCCGCAGATAGCCGACGTAGACGGCGAGGTTCTTGGAGCCGGGCCCGAAGTCGTAGCCCCAGATACGGTCGTAGATGGTGGCGTGGTCGAGGACGATCCCGGCGTTGCGCACCAGCAGTTCGAGCAGGTCGAACTCGGTCCGGGTCAGCTCCAGCTCCCGCGCCCCGCGCCAGGCCCGCCGCGCCTGTACGTCCATCCGCACCCCGGCGGCCATGAGCAGTCCCCCGGCCTCGGTCGCCCCGGCCGCACCCGAGGCGGCGGGCTTCACCGGAGCGTCCCCGGCGCCGCCGGTCCGGCGCAGCAGCGCGCGCAGCCGGGCGAAGACCTCCTCCACGTCGAACGGCTTGACGACGTAGTCGTCCGCCCCGGCGTCGAGTCCGGCGATCCGGTCGGCGGTCTCCACCAGCGCGGTCAGCATCAGGATCGGCGTACGGTCGCCCTCGGCGCGCAGCACCCGGCAGACCTGGAGACCGTCTATGCCGGGCATCATCACATCGAGTACGAGCACGTCCGGCTGCCGGCGATGCGCCTGGGCGAGCGCCTCCACACCGTCGGCGACCGCCGTGACCTCGTACCCCTCCAGGGTCAGTGCCCGCTCCAGGGCATGACGGATGGCACGGTCGTCCTCGGCGAGCAGCACATTCTGGGGCACCCCACCAGTCTGCCAAGCCCCCGCCCCGGCACGACGGCCCCCGGAGCCCCGGCCCCCGCTTCTTACCGCCCTCTCACCCCGCCCGCGCGCCCGGCTTACCGCCCCGGAGCACGGTGTATCCGTGTGGCCGCCGCCGGCGCGGGAACCCGGGGCGGCGGGACACGGCCCCGCGAATGGAGCCCAAGTCACATAAGGAGTACAAAGACTTCTGAATCGCACCAATTCACCACTGCCGGGAAGGTACGAGCCGCCGCATGCCCCCCACCGAGGCCGCCCCCACCCAGGTCGTCGCCCCCACCGAGGCCGCTCCCGCCGAGGGAACCCCGCACGCGAAGCCCCAGCGCGCCAAGCGCCTGAAGATCGTGTTCCTGCTGCACAACGCGTACGCCATCGGCGGCACCGTCCGTACGACCCTGAACCTGGCGTCGGCGCTCGCGGACCACCACGACGTGGAGATCGCCTCGATGTCCCGCCACCGCGACGAGCCCCGCTTCACCGCCGACCCCAGAGTCACGCTCGTCCCCATGGTCGACATCCGCCCCGACAGCCCCGACCTGCGCAATCCGGCCCACGCCCAGCCCGCCACCGACTTCCCGACGGCCGACAAGCGCCACCAGCAGTACAGCCGCCTGACCGATCTACGCGTCCGCGCCTATCTCTCGGCCTGCTCCGCCGACGTCGTCATCGGCACCCGCCCCGGCATCAACGTCTACGTCTCCCGCTTCGCCCCCCGCCGCGCCCTGCGCATCGCCCAGGAGCATCTGCGCCACGACGCCCACAGCAAGCAGCTGCGCAAGGTCCTCGCCCGCCACTACCGCACCCTGGACGCGGTCGTCACGACGACGGCCGCCGACGCCGAGGTGTACCGCGCACGGATGAACCTCCCCGGCGTACGGGTGATCTCCGTCCCCAACATCGTCCCCGACACCGGCGTCACCCCCTCCACCCGCACGGCCCCGGTGATCGCCGCCGCCGGCCGCCTCGCCCCCGGCAAACGCTTCGACCTCCTCCTGGAGGCGTTCGCCAAGGTCGCGGCGAAGGAACCCGACTGGCACCTCCGTATCTACGGCGGCGGCAAACAGCACGACCGCCTGCAGTCCCTCATCGACACCCTCGAACTGACCGACCGCGCCCACCTCATGGGCGCCCGCACCCCCATCGAGGCGGAGTTCGCGCAGGCGTCGATCGTGGTGAGCGCCTCGGACGCCGAGTCCTTCGGCATGACGCTGGTCGAGGCGATGCGCTGCGGAGTCCCGGTGATCAGCACGGACTGCCCCCTGGGCCCCGCCGAGATCATCACCGACGGCACGGACGGCCGCCTGGTCCCGATGAACGACCCCGACGCCCTGGCCGACGCCATCCTCGACCTCACCACCAACCCACCCCAACGCCACCGCCTGGGCCAAGCGGCCCTGACCAACGCCCACCGCTACGACCCGGCCCCGATCGTGACGAGGTACGAGACCCTGTTCACGGAACTCCGCATGACAAGGCGGAGGAGGAACTGGCAAAGGACGTCGACACGGGCGAGGAGCTGGCTCCGCAAAAGGGCAACGGCATGGAAACGAGCACTCGGCCCACGCCCGGCTTAGCGCCCCGGGCACCCGTTGCGTTCACGCGCATTTATCTCTGAACGCGGCGCATCTCATCACGCCGCCGCCCACGAAATGCGCGAAGCGCATTAAGGGGCGCGGGGCAGTATCGATATGCGGCTCCGCCGCGTGGGCGCGAGCAACCACGACGGTCCGCACCCTGAAGACTCCAGAACCCCCCACGGCGATTCTCAGCCCTCGCCCAAAACAACCTTCGACGAGGAGCCCCCGGCGACCATTCCTCCGCGGCCGATGGCGGCTCGGCCCCCGTTGTCAGTGCCGCCCCATACGCTCACCCCATGGCCGCCCGTGACCCCGGCATCCGCACCGACACCCAGGGCATAGTCGACGCCGTCGACCTCTTCGCCCACGTGGACTTCCGCCGCCGCGCCCCCGCCGAGCCCCTGCGCCCGTACGTCGAGCAGTACTGGCTGATCGACTGGGACCTCCCCGAGCCGTATGTCTCACACGTGGTCCCGCACCCGGCGGTCAACATCGTCTTCCAGCGGTTCCCCGGCGAGGCCCCGTTCGTCGAGATCGCCGGCGTCCAGCTGGGCCTCTTCGAACAGAAACTGGAGGGCAGGGGCCGGGTCTGCGGCATCAAGTTCCGCCCGGGCGGCTTCCGCCCCTTCGCCCCCGGCCGCCCGGTCTCCCACTGGACCGACCGCCGCGTCCGCCACCCCGAGGCCTACGCCGGCACGGACCCGGCCGCCCTCCTCACCCCGGACGACGAGGAGACCCGTATCGCCGCCCTCGACACCTTCCTCCTGAACCACCACCACCGGCCCGACCCCCAGGCCGACCTGGCCATGACCCTCGTGGAACGCGTCCACACCGACCGCACGATCCGCCGGGTCACCGATTTCGCGCGCGCCGAGGGCGTCTCCGTACGACTACTGCAACGCCTGTTCGCCGCGTACGTAGGGGTCAGCCCCAAGTGGGTGATCCTCCGCTACCGCATCCACGAGGCCCTGGAACGGGCCGAGACCGACCGCGACCTCGACTGGTCCGCCCTGGCCGCCGACCTCGGCTACGCCGACCAGGCCCACCTCGTACGCGACTTCACGGCGACGGTGGGGGTCCCCCCGACGGCGTACGCACAGGCTCTTACCCCCGCGCCCGCCACGCCCCTCAGAGGAACGCCTACTTCGCGTGCGTGACCGCGTAGATCATCACGAACGCGACGATGTGGATGCCGAAGAGGAAGTACCCCAGGTACCACCACATGTACCGCTCGTTCTTCTTCTCCTCGGCGAGCCGCCGCTTCTCGGCGGTGAGGCCGCCGGACTCGGCAGGCTCGCTCGCGGCACGCTCCTCGGATTCCGCCATCACACCTCCCGGTGGACCTTGGTGTTGGACGCCTGGGCGCGGGGGCGCAGGACCAGAAGGTCGACGTTGACATGGCTGGGCCGGGTCACCGTCCAGGCGATGGTGTCGGCGACGTCGTCGGCGGTCAACGGCTCCGCGACCCCCTCGTACACACTCGCCGCCTTCTCGGCGTCGCCCCCGAAGCGGGTCAGCGCGAACTCGTCGGTCTTCACCATCCCGGGCGCGATCTCGATCACCCGCACCGGCGTCCCGACGATCTCCAGCCGCAGCGTCTCGGCAAGCACATGCGCCCCGTGCTTGGCGGCGACATAGCCGGCACCCCCCTCGTACGTCCCGTGCCCGGCGGTCGACGACACCACGACGACGGTCCCGTCCCCGCTCGCGGTGAGCGCCGGCAGCAGCGCCTGGGTGACATGGAGGGTGCCGATGACGTTCGTCTCGTACATCTGCCGCCAGTCGTCGGGGTCACCGCTGGCGACGGGATCGGCACCGAGCGCGCCCCCGGCGTTGTTGACGAGCACCCCGATGGTCTTGAAGGCGGTCGCGAACTCGTCCACGGCCGCGCGATCGGTCACATCGAGGGCGTACGCGACGGCCTGACCGCCCGCCTCGACGATCTCCTCGGCCAACGCCTCGATCCGGTCCTTGCGGCGCGCGGTCAGCACCACCCGGTACCCGGCGGCGGCCAGCCGCCGAGCCGTGGCGGCGCCGATCCCGCTGCTCGCCCCCGTCACAACGGCGATACGGGAGGCGACGGACGGTACGGCGGGGGCCATGTTCTGCTCCTGGTCATCGGCGGTCATCTGCCGAGATCGACTGACATCGGCTTTGTCGAAACGTTCCCGGCCAGGATAGGCGGGGCGACCGGTGAGACAATGAGACGGGTGATCCCCTGGTACTGGAGGTGGATCATGGGACAGGCACGCGAGCTCATGGACCGACTCACGGACGCGGTCACCACACACCCCGATCTGAAGGCCCTCACCGCGCTGTACGCGGAGGACGCGGTCGCCATCACCCCCGACGGAGGCGAGCTCCACGGCCGCGACGCCATCATCGACTACTGGCGCCAGATGACGGACGCGATCCCCGAGGGAAGGTACGAGCCCCTCCACGCCTACGAGGTGGGCGACACAGCCATAGACGAGGGCTTCTTCACCGGCCGGAACACGGGCCCCATCCAACTCCCCAACGGCGATTCCCTCCCCCCGACCAACAAGGAAATCAAGATCAGGGGCGTGGACTTCGCCACAGTGAAAGACGGCCGCATAGTCGAATACCGCCTGTACTTCGACCAGGCGGACTTCCTGGACCAACTGGGCCTACTCCCGGAAGAGCCGACGTAAGCCACCCACGGGTTGCCGCATCCGCCGGTGCCGCGACCGGAACACGCCTTGCCGCCGCAGACCCTCTCGGCAACAGGTGGAGTCACTGTTTACCGCCTCTTCCCGTCTGCGCTTCGGCAACCTTGGCTCCGCTCAACAGCCGAACACGATCTCCTGGAACCCGTCCCTCACCGCCATCAGCGGTTCCCGCTCCCGTGAGAAGTAGACCTTGTTGGTGAGGAGCACGGCCCACTGCCCCCGCTTCGGGGACACCCACATCGCCGTACCGGTGAAGCCGTAGTGCACCCAGAGGTCGTCGGCGGGCGAGGTGGTGAGAGGCGGGAACCACAGCAGTCCCCAGTGGGGTTCCAGCATGCCCGTGTGCACACGCAGCGACGCACGCACCCACTCGATCCCGAAACCGGGGCCTGACGGGCCCTCGGCCGCCGGAGAGAGGACATACCCCAAGAAGCGGCCCAGGTCGGCGGCGGTCGAGAAGACGCCCGACGCGCCGCATGCCCCGCCGAGCGCGCGGGCGGAGAAGTCATGGACCGAGCCGCGCAGCCGGGTGCCGGTCTCTTCGTCCCACTCGGTGGGCGCGCACCGAGCAGCGTACGCCGGAGGAAGCGGGCCGAAGCGGGTGTCGGTCATACCGAGCGGCGCCCAGACCCGCTTCCGGCAGTACCGATCCAACGGCTCGCCGCTGAGACGCTCGACGAGGAAGCCGAGGATCAGTGCCGCGCGGTCGGTGTACTGCACAGCCTCGCCCGGTGGGTGGCGCAGCCCCTCACGAAGCACCCCCCGTTCGATGGCTTCCCGTGCGGATCCATAAAGCGGCCGCAGGTTCGCGCGCAATGGCAGGCCCGCCGAATGCGTGAGGAGTTGACGAACCGTCACCGCACCGAGCGGAAAGGGCTCAAGATCCTTCCAGTACGCTGTGAGCGGGTCATCCAGACGCAACTGACGATTTTCCACAAGGCCGCCCACACAGGCCCAGGTGGCAAGAATCTTGCTGAGGCTGGCCAAATCGAAGACGGTGTCGCGACTCATGGGAGCCGCCAACTCCGTTGCCCCATAAGGACCCTGTCCACCACACAGCCCCTCGGCAAGGACTTCGCGGCTGTCTCCGATCGCCCAGACCGCTCCGGGAAAGACATGGTCCTCGACCCCGGACTCCAGAAGGGCCTCGATGCGCCGAACCATAGCCGCTTGTGTCATGACTCTGTCACCGCCTTGCGGTTCCAGTCACGGACGTCAAGGACTCGCATCCCGGGCGCCTCGCTCCGGTAACCACCTTACGGAGCAGCCTATTTGCAGTTGCATGGCACACAGAACCAACTCTATCGTTTCAACCTGCCGATCTTGACTTGTCATCCGGGATGTCACCGGATCTACGGCTCACATTCAACCGGAACTGTCCGAAGCAGGGCGGATTCGGTGTCGACACGGGGGAATTGAAAACAGCCATGGACATGCGTCGCGTCTCCGCGGAGGGGGCGATCCACTTCATCGGCGTCGGCGGATCCAGCATGAGTGGCCTGGCCATCATGCTGCACCGACTGGGGTTCCGGGTCTCCGGCTCGGATCGGGAGGACAGTGCCAACCTTCAGATCGTGCATGCCGCCGGCGTCCATGTAACGGTGGGTCATCATGCGGCGAACATCGGCGAAGACGTCCGGACGGTGGTCACCACTGCGGGTATCGGGCCCGACAATCCCGAGGTGATGGGGGCGATCGAGCGGGGCATCGGCATCGTCGACCGGGCGGACATACTGGCTCGCATCATGGACCGCTACCCCGTGGGCATAGCCGTCGCAGGCACCCATGGGAAGACAACCACGACCTCCCTGACCGTCGAGGCGCTCACGGCTGCCGGGGTGAACCCGGGGGCCTCACTGGGGGCGAAGGCGACCGTCGACGGAGGCAACTACCGTATGGGCGGCGGGGACCACTTCGTGGCGGAAGCCTGCGAGTACCACCGCCACTTCCTGCGGCTGAACCCGCAGATCGCGGTGGTCCTCAACGTGGAAGCCGAGCACAGCGACTACTTCGACGGCATCGACGACATCGTGGCGGCGTTCCAGGACTTCGCGCAACGCGTCCGGCCCGGCGGCGTCCTGATCACCTCCGCCGACTGCCCGCGCGCCCGAGCCCTCACCGTGGGCGAGGACCGCACACACATGACATTCGGCGAGGCCGCGGACGCGGACTACCGCGCCGAGGCACTCACCTGGCACCTGGGACGGCCCAGGTTCACGGTCACCTACCGCGGCGGGCAGTTGGGTGAGCTGGCGCCACGCCTACTGGGCCGCCACAACGTCGGCAACGTCCTCGCCGCCGTCGCCGCCGGACACCAGGCCGGCTTGACTCTGGATCAGATGCGCCCCGGCCTAGAGGCGTTCGGGGGTGCTCCGCGCCGGGTGGAGTACAAAGGCAGCCGGGACGGGGTGCGGGTCTTCGACGACATCGCCTGCCACCCCAACGAGATCGCGGCGACAATGGAGGCCATACGCGGAGCCGCCCCCGGCGGTCGCAGCCTGGTGGTGCTCCGCCCCAACTCGTTCACTCGGGTACGGGACTTCATGCACCAGTACGCAGACTGCTTCACTCCGCAGGAAACCGTCGTCGTCACCGACATCTACCAGGCCAGGGACACCGAGACTTTCGGGCTCAGCTCGCTCGACCTGGTCCTCGCAATGCGCTCGTCCGGCCGCGACGTGCACTACACGAAGGAGCCCGGCACAATCAAGCGGCTCGCGAGCGCGTCCCTGCGCAGCGGTGACGTTCTGGTGACCATCGGTCCCGGCGACATCGGGTCGCTCGGCGAGGCATGGCTGTCGACTGAGACATGATCGGGTAGCAGGGACGCCACTGCCCACCCGAATCCGCAAGGCCGCGAACAGCGGCGGAGGAGTGACTGTGAAGCTGAGTGAACTGCTGGACGGATACGACCACGAGGTCCTTCAGGGCGACACCGGACAAGAGATCGGCGGGGGTGTGGCCTACGACTCCCGGAAGGTGACCGAAGGGGCGCTGTTCATCGCGGTACGAGGCTTCAGCGTGGACGGGCACCGGTTCGTCGCCCAGGCGGTGGCCAACGGTGCGGTGGCGGTGCTGGTCGACCGGGAGATCGGCGAGGTGCCGGCGGAGGTGTGCGTGGTGCGGGTGGCCGATACCCGTGCCGCGTCCCCGGTCGTGGCCTCCCGCTACTTCGGGGAGCCGGGACAGGCGATGGACATGGTGGCCATCACCGGTACCAACGGCAAGACGTCTGTGGCGTTCATGCTGGAGGCCGTGCTGCGGCGGTCGGTGAACGCGACGGTCGGCGTGATCGGCACCGCGGGCAACCGGATCGGCGAGGAGCCGATCGAACTGGAGAAGACCACCCCGACCACCCCCGAGGCCATCGACCTCCAGTACTTGCTGGCGCACATGCGTGACCGGGATGCCACGGCCGTGGTCCTTGAGGCATCGTCGATGGCCCTCCGTCTGCACCGTGTGGACCGCTGCTTCGTGGATGTGGGGGTGTTCACCAACTTCAGCCAGGACCACCTGGACGACCACGGCACGATGGAGAACTACAGGAACGCCAAGCTGACTCTGTTCAAGGGCCTGTGCCGGCGAGCCGTGGTCAACCTCGACGACCCGGTGAGCCAGGAGATCGTGGAGCTGATGCCGGGGGACGTCACCACCTTCGGTCTGGAGGACGCGAAGGCGGACTTCCACGGCACCGACCTGGTGGTGGACGCGGCGGGCACCCGATTCACCCTGCACCACGAAGGGCGGGCGCTGGCGGTGTCGATCCCGGTGCCGGGCCGGTTCGCCGCGCTCAACGCGCTGGCCACCCTGGCGATCTGTCACAGCCTCGGCCACTCGCTTGAGCACGCCGCCGCCGCGCTGGCCTCGCTGCCGCCTACGCCGGGCAGGTTCGAGTGTTACCGGACGCCCGCCGGGGTGCCGGTGATCGTGGACTACGCGCACTCCCCGGACGCCCTGGACAACGTCCTGTCCACGATCCGTGACTTCACCACCGGGCGGGTCATCACCGTCTTCGGCTGCGGCGGCGACCGGGACCCCTCCAAGCGCGCACCCATGGGTGAGATCGCCGGGCGGTACTCGGACCTGTGCGTCCTGACCTCGGACAACCCGCGCAGCGAGGACCCCGAGAAGATCCTCGACGACATCGTGCCCGGCATCAGCGGCACGGGAACACCATTCGAGCGGGTCAGCGACCGCCGCGAGGCCATTCGCACGGCGCTACTGGCCGCACACGAGGGCGACACCGTGCTCGTCGCCGGCAAGGGCAACGAGAACTACCAGATCATCGGCGACCGCACGATCCACTTCGAGGACATGGAGACCGTGCGGGAGCTCAGCGAGGACTCGGCGACCCAGTAGGGGCCGCCGACCGAGCGAATCCGCCAACCACTTCACCGACCGAGCGCAGACCGTCCGACGACTGCACGCCGCGCCCGGCTTCGGCCGGCTCGCCCCCGCACCGACGAGATCCGGGGGCGAGCCGGAGACTCATACCACGGGGGCTGTAAGTGCTGCTCAACCATGCAAACGTTCTGGTGATCGGTCTGGGCGCCAGCGGGGAGAGCGCGGCCGTGTGCTGCGCCTCGCACGGCGCGCAGGTGACGGTCACCGACACCCGACGGGCCGACGAACTGACGGCGGAGCTGTCTCGGCTGGCCGCCCATCGGATGACGTACGTCCTGGGCACGCAGCCGCCGAGCCCCGAAGGCTTCGACTTGATCGTGCGCAGCCCCGGGGTAAGCGACGACATCCCGGTGCTGGCGGCCGCCCGGTCACTCGGTATTCCGGTCTGGAGCGAGATCGAGTTGGCATACGAGCTGTGCCCCTCGCCGATCATCGCCATCACCGGCACCAATGGGAAATCGACCACCACAACCCTGATCGGGGCCCTCATGCGGGCAGCGGGCCGCCCCACACAGGTCGCGGGGAACATCGGCCTGCCGTTCACCTCGGTGCTACCGGACCTGACCCAGGAGTCCGTGGCCGTCATCGAGGTCAGCGCCGGACAACTGGAGAACTGCCACCGCTTCCGACCGCAGACCAGCGTGCTCACCAACGTCCGCGCCGAGCACATGAACCTGTACACCTGGGAGCACTACATCGAGCTCAAGTCCCGCATCGTCCGGCACCACACCACCCTCCAGAACACGGTGGCCAATTACGACGACGAGATATGCCGCCGTATTGCCGCCACCACTGCGGGCCGGGTCCTCTACTTCAGCGCGCGCGGCGAACTCCCCGCCGGATTCGACGGCGTCTTCGTCTCCGCCGACCGGATCGTCGCCCGCACCGGCGACCACAGCCGTACGCTGGCCCGGCTCGGTGATTTGCGTGTCAGGTCCGCCACCGCCAACGTCCTTGCCACGCTGGCCGTCGGGCTGCTGTGGGACGTGGACCGGACGGCGATGGACACGGTGATCGCCGGGTACACGGGACGCGAACACGTGGTGGAATACGTGACGACGCTCGACGGGGTCGAGTACTACAACGACTCCAAGGCGACCAACCCCTGGTCGGTCATCCACGCCGTCGAGTCCTTCCCCGACCGGCCCGTGGTGCTGGTCACCGGGGGCAAGGACGACAAGGACGCCGACTTCGACGCCCTGGGGGCCGTGCTCCCCGACCGAGTGGCGCACGTGATCACCATCGGGGAGACCGCCCCACGGGTCATCGCAGCCGCCCGCGCCCACGGCTTCACCGCGGTCACCGCCGCAGGCTCCCTCCCGGAGGCGGTCGCACTCGCCCGACAGACGGCGTTGCCGGGCCAGGCGGTCGTCTTCAGCCCCGGTGCCAACAGCAAGGACATGTTCACCGATCACCGTCGGCGCGGCACCCTCTTCAAACAACTCGTCATGGACTCCCACGACCTCGCACCGGCCGCCGGGCGCTGACGTGGTGGGGCCCGTGAACCGTCTGACACTCGAGCTGAGCGAGGAGGCCGTCGTCGGCAACCTGGCGGCCGTACGTCGGCTCATCGATCCCGGCACCGTCCTGATGGGTGTGGTCAAGGCCGACGCCTACGGGCACGGCCTTGTGCCGTTCTCCCGGCTGCTGGTCCGGCACGGTGTCCGCCGACTCGCCGTCGCCCACGCAGAGGAGGCCTTCCGGCTCAGAGACGCCGGAATCAACGTCCCGGTCCTGGTACTGGGCGCTGTGCCCACCGGAAACCTACCCGACCTGATCCGGGCGGATCTGCGGCAAACCGTGTACGCGGAGTCTCAGGCCCGCGCGCTCAGCCGAGCGGCCACCGTACTGGGGCGTCCCGCACGGGTGCATGT
Source organism: Streptomyces sp. NPDC002643 (assembly GCF_053592555.1). Lineage (NCBI taxonomy): Bacteria > Bacillati > Actinomycetota > Actinomycetes > Kitasatosporales > Streptomycetaceae > Streptomyces > Streptomyces sp. NPDC002643. The sequence continues at coordinate 51,331 of NZ_JBSFVY010000014.1, read as the reverse complement.
GGAGTTCGACACCGGCCTGTGCCGCTACGGCCTCGATCCAGCGGACGCCGGCGCGCTCCACCGGATCGCCGCGCTGGACAACCTGGTCGTCGAGGGTCTCTACACCCACCTCTCCGGCACCGCGCCGGAACCGGTCGACCGGCAACTGACACGCTTCGCCGAAGCCTGTCGATCGGCCACGGCCGCGCTCGGCCGACGGCCCCTTCGCCATGCGCTGGCCAGCCCCGGCCTCGCGGCCGGACTGCACCGCCGTACCGCGATGGAGATGGTCCGGCCCGGCATCCTGCTGTACGGCCTGGGCCCCTCGCACTCGCCGTCCCTACTGCCCGACCTGCCGGAATTCCGCCCCGTGCTGTCGATGACCTCGCGGATCGAGCAGCTGCGCCGTGTGGAGACAGGCACACGCGTCGGATACGACGGCGCGTACACCACACCCCGACCGGCCGTCATCGCGACCGTCCCGGTCGGCTTCGCCGACGGCCTGCCCAAGGCCCTGGGCGGTACCGGCCGGGTACTCGTCGGCGGCATGTGCGCCCCGATCGTGGGCCAGGTCGGCATGGGCCACATCAACGTCGATGTCACCGAGGTCCCACGCGCGGAGACCGGCGACGAGGTCGTCCTGCTCGGCGACCGAGCGGGACACCGTCTCGGCGTCCAGGACTGGGCCGACGCCGCGGGAACGATCAACACCGAAGTCCTGGTCCGGCTGGCCCCCGTGGCGCCACGGACCGTCCGGCAGCTGCCGTACCCCACCGAACAGGAGCGATGCGCATGACCTCCACCACGCCGCGAGTTCCCCTGGGGACGAAGGCCCGAACTCTGGACCGTCTGCGCCCGCACCTCACCACGGCGACCGTTCTGGATCAGCTGACGCTCACGGTCGCCGAGTGGCGCGAGGACCGTGCGGAGTGCGTGCGCCGGATCGGCTCCCGCTTCGCCGGCCGCAGGACCGTGGTCCGCAGCAGCGCGCTGTGTGAGGACACGGCGACAGACTCCGCGGCCGGCGTCTACGACAGCGTCCTCGACGTGGTGACGGACGACCCGCAGGCGGTGGCGGACGCCGTGGACACCGTGGTGTGCGCCTACGAGCGCCGGTCCCCGCAGGACGGGCCGGACCTGGGAGCCTTCGAGATCCTGGTGCAGCCCATGCTCCAGGACGTCACCATGAGCGGTGTAGTGCTCTCCCGCGACCTGCAGAGCGGCGGCCCCTACCTGGTCCTCAACTACGACGAGGGCAGCCGCACCGACACGGTCACCGGTGGAGCCGGCGACACGCAGCGTGTGGTGCGTGTCCACCACGGCGCCGACACCACGGCGATGAACGCCCCCCTCGGCTCCGTCGTCGACACCCTGCGGGAGCTGATGTCCCTCACCGGCGAGGCTCATCTCGACATGGAGTTCGCCGTCAGCCGCGGCCGGGTCCATGTCTTCCAGGTCCGCCCGCTGGTCGCCGCGGGCACTGGCCACAGCGAGGGGGACGCGCACGTGAGTGCCATCCTGGACGGCGTCAAGGCCGTGCTCCAGGACCGGGACCGGCCCCGGCGGGGCGTGTACGGCTCCCGGACCGCCTACAGCGACATGACGGACTGGAACCCGGCTGAGATCATCGGCACGCGTCCGCGGCCGCTCGCGGTCTCGCTGTACCGGCGTCTGGTCATGAAGGACGTCTGGCGCGAGGCCCGACGCAGGCTCGGCTACCACGACCCGGCCCCCCATCACCTCATGGTGACCCTCGGCGGCCACCCCTACGTGGACGTCCGCAACGACTTCAACTCCTACCTTCCAGCCGATCTGGGCAGCGATCTCTCCCACAAGCTGATCGACCACTACCTCGACCGGCTGCGCGCGCATCCCGAATTGCACGACAAGGCCGAGTTCGACATCTGCGCCACCTCTCTCGCCTTCGACTTCCCCGAGCACGAACAGCGGCTGACCGCAGCCGGTTTCAGCGCCACAGAGATCGACCGGTTGAGGGACTGCCTGCGCCGGCTCACCACCCATGTGGTGCAAGGCGGCGACGGCCAGTTCGCCGAAATGGCCCACCGCATAGAGGAGTTGGCCGCTCGGCGGGAGCGCGCCATGGCATCGGCCGAGGACGAGCACCCGCTGCTGGTCGCCGAGACACTGCTCGACGACGCAGCGGTCTACGGCACCCTGCCCTTTTCCGTGGTCGTGCGCGGCGCCTTCATCGCCACCGCCTTCTGGCGCTCTCTGCTGAGCACAGGGGTGATCTCGCGGGAGGAACACGACGGGTTGCTCACCACCATCGAGACGGTCTCCACCGAATTCACCGCGGACCTGGAACGCCATCACGTCGGCGACCTGCCCCGCGAAGAGTTCCTCGCACGCTATGGCCATCTTCGCCCCGGTACCTACGACATCACCGTCCCCTCCTATCGGGACGCCCCCGACCGCTACCTGGCCGCGCAGCGCACGGCCCGGGAGACCACGACGGACTCCGCCCCGTACGTTCTGCCGAAGGCCGCCACAAAGGCGATCGAGGCCAAGCTCGACGAGTTCGGTTTCGACTTCGGCGCCGATGTATTGCTGGACTTCGTACGCGAGACCCGGGTCCTGCGCGAACTGTACAAGTTCGAGTTCACCAAGAACCTCAGCAGCGCCATGGACTTCGTCGCCGAATTCGGGGCCCGGCACGGACTGAGCCGGGACGACCTCTCGTTCCTCACAGCGGAGGACCTTCTCGCCCAGGCCAATGGGGAGATCACCGATGCGGACGTCAACCGGCTGCGCGTGATTGCCGACACCAACCGCGAGCGATACGCTCGGCAGGCTCGCGTCCATCTGCCCGACGTGATCAACGGTCCGGCCGACGTGGAGATCATCGAGAGCCAGGTCCGCATCCCGAACTTCGTGACCTCCCGCCGGACGACCGCGCCCGTCGTGGTCGTCGCGGGTCTGCCGGAAGAGATGTCTGCTCAGAACCTGGCGGGGCGGATCGTGCTCACCGAGAATGCCGATCCCGGCTACGAGTGGCTCTTCTCACATGAAATAGCGGGCCTGGTCACGAAATACGGTGGGGCGGCCTCGCACATGACGATCAGATGCGCGGAATTCCGCATACCGGCGGCCATCGGCTGTGGAGAGGCGGCCTACGAACGACTCGTCCGCGCCAAGACGATCACCCTCGATTGCGCGGTGGGACGTGTCGGTCCAGTGCACGTCCTCCCTTAGCCGGAGAACGCAACCGGCCCACGAGGTTCGCCGAGCACAGGACAGGACGCTGCTCTCCACACCCCCAAGCAATGAACAAAGCCCCCGGTTTCCACCGGGGGCCTCGCCCATGTCAACCCTTCACGCAGACGACCTGCTTGAGCTTCGCCACCACCCGCACCAGATCCCGCTGCTGGTCGATGACTTGCTCGATCGGCTTGTAGGCGCCGGGGATCTCGTCGACGACGCCGGAGTCCTTGCGGCACTCCACGCCCCGCGTCTGCTCCTCCAGGTCCTTGGTCGTGAAGCGACGCTTCGCCGCGTTGCGGCTCATGCGCCGACCCGCGCCGTGCGACGCCGAGTTGAACGCCTTCTCGTTGCCGAGGCCCTTCACGATGTACGAACCCGTGCCCATGGAGCCCGGGATGATCCCGTACTCGCCGGAGCCCGCGCGGATCGCGCCCTTGCGGGTCACCAGGAGGTCCATGCCGTCATAGCGCTCCTCGGCCACGTAGTTGTGGTGCGCGCTGATCTCCGGCTCGAAGGTCGGCTTCGCCTTCTTGAACTCCTTGCGGATCACGTCCTTCAGGAGCGCCATCATGATCGTGCGGTTGTACTTCGCGTACTCCTGCGCCCAGAACAGGTCGTTGCGGTACGCCGCCATCTGCGGGGTGTCCGCGACGAAGACGGCGAGGTCGCGGTCCACCAGGCCCTGGTTGTGCGGGAGGTTCTGCGCGATGCCGATGTGGTGCTCGGCCAGTTCCTTGCCGATGTTCCGGGAACCGGAGTGCAACATGAGCCATACACAACCGGCCGTATCCGTGCAAACTTCGACAAAGTGATTTCCAGAACCAAGCGTCCCCATCTGCTTTCCCGCCCGCTCATGGCGGAATTTGACCGAATCGGCCACCCCGTCGAACCGCCCCCAGAAGTCCTCCCACCCGGCCGTACCGAAGCCATGGAACTGCCCGGGATCGACGGGCTCGTCATGCATCCCCCGCCCGACCGGGATCGTCTGCTCGATCTTCGAGCGGAGGCGGGACAGGTCGCCCGGCAGGTCATTGGCCGTCAGGGATGTCTTGACGGCCGACATTCCGCAGCCGATGTCCACCCCGACCGCCGCCGGGCACACGGCACCCCGCATCGCGATGACCGAACCGACCGTCGCACCCTTCCCGTAGTGGACGTCCGGCATGACCGCCAGACCCTTGATCCACGGCAGGGTCGCCACGTTCCTCAACTGCTGGAGCGCGCCCTCCTCCACCGACGCCGGGTCGGTCCACATCCGGATCGGCACCTTCGCGCCCGGTATCTCGACGTACGACATATCGCCCTCAATCCCCCGATGACAAAAGAAAAGTCCCAGAACGCAAAACCGGCGCCAAGGTCAACGAATGGGATGCCGGACCGGCGTTCACGGCAGTGCGTGCGATACACATGGTGCCCGGGGGTCACCCCCGGACGGCAACCGAATAACCACAGGACAGGACCGCGCAGACGTCCCCAGGGACCGCGTCGAGAGGAGCCCCACCGTGCAGCGGAAGGCGTACGTACCCGGCGTCGCCGTGCTCCTCGCGGCGGTGCTGGCCGCGTGCACGGGGTCGGACGACAGCGACACCACGGACGACGCGCGTCCCGGCGACGCCACCGCCAGCACCTCCGTCGCCCAGCCGGGCCGCTACGACACCCTCCCCGAGCCCTGCGGTTCCGTCGACCGGGACACCCTCGACTCCCTCCTCCCCGGCATCAAGCAACTCACCGACGAGGCCACGCGCGAGCAGGCGTACGAGGGCGAGGCGACCCCCACGTACGACACGGACCGCAAGGTCGGCTGCCGTTGGAAGGTGGAGTCGTCCTCGGCCACCGACTATCTGCTCGTCGACTTCGAGCGCGTGGTGTCGTACGACAACACGGTCAGCGACGACAGCAAGGCCCAGGAGGTCTACGGCACGAAGGTGGCGGAGGCGGACCTTCCGGAGCCGACGTCCACCGAGTCCTCGGAGTCCGCGGGGTCCGCGGGGTCCGCGGGGTCCGCGGGGTCCGCGGGGTCCGACGACTCCGGCGACACCAATGACAGCAGCGGCTCCGGCGACTCCGGCAAGGGCACCCCCAGCCCTTCGGGGAGCGCCTCCACCTCCGAACCGGATTCCTCCACTTCCTCGGAATCCTCGAATTCCTCGGATTCCTCCGATTCACCCGGCTCCTCCGACTCGTCCAACTCTTCCGGTTCCTCTGATTCCTCCGGTTCGTCGGCCTCCCCGTCCGAGACGCCGGCCTCCCTCCTCCCCCGTACGCTCGACGAACTCGGTGACGAGGCGTTCCTGGACGACGCGCTCGGGACGAGCGGGCAGCGGACCGTCACTGTGGTGTTCCGCACGTCGAATGTGATCGTGACGGTGGAGTACGAGGAGCAGCCGGCGACGACGACGGATGTGCCGGACAGCGAGGAAATGCAGGACAGGGCACGGAATCTGGCCGAACGGCTGGCCGACTCGTTCGACGACTGAGCGGCGGTCGGGGGCCGTCGGGGCGGCCCGGTGAACCCCCTGATTCAGGACCGCACTTCTTCCTCACCGCGTACCGTGGCCCACCGGACCCGATCCGACCGCAGGAACCACGCGGGATCGCCACACGTACGAACAAGCGTGATGAATGTGACGTCATGAGTGAAGGAACCATGCAACGAGCCGCAGAGTCAGGTCAGCAGCAGGAGCAGCGTCAGCAGCCGCGATTCGAACAGGGCGCGCGGGCCGTGCGGGGCGGGCGCCCGGCGGGTGGCGCGCGCCCGGCGGGTGGCGGGCTCCGGGCGCGGGGGTCGTTCCTCGCGGGGGCCGCCGTCGTGCCGGTGATGCTCCTGGCGGTGGGCTGTTCCTCGGACTCCGGCTCGGACAGTGCCTCCGGTGACAGTGAGCCGTCGCAGGTGGCCGAGTCGGCGCTGGCCGACACCTCGACCCCCGAGGTGGTGGAGGCGGCGTACTCGGTGCTGCCGGACGCGTGTGAGGTGTTCGCGGCCAAGACGCTGAAGTCGCTGGTCCCTCAGGGTGCGAAGTCGGGGAAGGCGATCAACGCGGCCGAGGCGAACGTCTCGGGCGACTGCCGCTGGACGAGCCTCGACAACAACGGGGTGGACGGCTCGCAGTACCGCTGGCTGAGCGTGTCGCTGCATCTGCTGGAGTCGGACCCGACGAACGGGCCCGGTGAGGACCGGGCGCACAAGGCGTTCGAGTCGAAGGTGACGTCGGCGCAGAGCACGGACGGTGCGACGAAGCTCAAGACGGAGCCGGTGACGGGTCTCGGCGACGAGGCGACGGCGGTGCTGTACGACCTGAAGAAAAAGGACGAGGGCACGTTCAAGCAGCAGACGGTCGTGGTCCGCACGGAGAACGTGGTGGTCACGGTCGACTACAACGGCGCGGGTCTGGCCGGTGAGGACACGCCGGACTCGGCGGCGCTGCTGAAGTCGGCGAAGTCGGCCGCGAAGGAGGCCGTGGAGGCGGTGGAGGAGGCGAACGAGAGCGACGGCGCGTCGTCGTCGCCGTCGTCCGGTGCCTCGGAGACGCCGTCGAAGGGTGCCACGAAGGGTTCGTCGTCGTCCGGTTCGGGTTCCGGTTCGGACACCGACTCGGACTCGGACTCGGACTCGGACGGTTCGTCGAGCAGTGGCTCGTCTTCCAGTGGCTCTTCGTCCAGTGGCCGCAAGACCTCCCGCTAGTGCCCAACTCGTAATGATCGGCGGGTAACTTCCCTCCCCATCAGGGCTTTTGTCGGCGCCCGGTCCTCACGCGGACCGGACGCCGACCCGTCCCGGCAATCCGTCCACCGCACACATGTGCCACTCTGTTGCGCGCAACAACACGCAAGAGGAGGGGAGTACGGGTGGCCGCGCCAATGCAGCTGACTCGGATGCACCGCGTTCTCATCGGCGTGGTCGTGGCCGGCGCCGTGATCATCGCCGGTATCGGTTTCGCGGGTTCGTACGCGGCCGTACGGGAGCTGGCCATCAAGAAGGGCTTCGGCAACTTCTCGTATGTCTTCCCGATCGGCATCGACGCGGGCATCTGCGTCCTGCTCGCCCTCGACCTTCTGCTGACCTGGATTCGCATCCCCTTCCCGCTCCTGCGTCAGACGGCGTGGCTGCTGACCCTGGCGACGATCGCGTTCAACGGCGCGGCGGCCTGGCCGGACCCGCTGGGCGTCGGGATGCACGCGGTGATCCCGGTCCTGTTCGTGGTGGCCGTGGAGGCCGCCCGCCACGCCATCGGCCGCATAGCCGACATCACCGCCGACAAGCACATGGAGGGCGTCCGCCTCACTCGCTGGCTGCTCTCGCCCATCCCCACGTTCCTTCTCTGGCGCCGTATGAAGCTGTGGGAGCTGCGCTCCTACGACCAGGTCATCAAGCTGGAACAGGAGCGCCTCGTCTACCAGGCCCGCCTCCGCAGCCGCTACGGCCGAGCCTGGCGGCGCAAGGCCCCGGTCGAGTCCCTGATGCCGCTCCGCCTGGCCCGCTACGGCGTCCCACTGGCGGACACGGCCCCGGCGGGCTTGGCAGCGGCGGGCATCGAGCCGGCGCTGCTGCCTCCGGTAACACAGGTGGACGTAGTTGCGGGCAGCCGGGCCGAGATAGCTGCGGGCAACCGCGCCGCCCCCGCCGACGTAGCTGCGGGCAATCGTGCCGCTGGGGCGGCACCCATCCCACAGAGAGCGGCACCTCAAAGCGAGCAGCGCCCTGAGTTGGCCAGCACCCCCACCCAGCAGCAGCCGGAACTCGTCCCGCACCAGGAACAGCCCCAGCCCACCCCCGAGCCCGAAGTAAACCCCTGGCTACACGCCCGCGACCCCCAGACGGTCCCCTACCAGGGCGGCTACGACCCCACGTACGACCCCTCCTACGCCCCGGAGGAGGAGTACGGCCAGTGGTACGAGGACCAGGCACCGGAACAGTACGAGCAGTACGACCAGTACCAGCAGCACGAACCGGACCCCCGGGACCCCCGCTACCAGCAGCAACAGTTCGAGACCCCCGAACCGGAGGAGCCGGACCCCTCCCCGGAGGAGACCGGCAGCTTCCCCATCCCCTCCGGCCCCGGCCGCACCCGCGAGCTGGGCGAGGGCGGCGGCAGCCCGGAGCCCGACGAGGAGTCGTACTACCAGGTCTTCAAGCAGTCGATAAACGGCAGCTACCCCACCCCACGCGAACTGATCGACAATGTGGAGGCCGAGTTCGGCATCACCCTCCCCGCGGAGGACTCCAAGCGCATGGTCAACCGCTTCACCAACCGCCACACCGCGGAACTGGAAGAGGACCACATCGCGTAACCCGCGCCCACGGGACAGACGAGGAGGGGGCGCCCGGTGCTGATCACCGGGCGCCCCCTCCTCGTACGACCCACGTGCTACCTGCGCGGCGTCACTCCCCGAGCAGCGCCCGCACCCTCTCCTGCCCCACCGCCAGCAGCAGCGTAGGCAGTCGCGGCCCGGTGTCGCGGCCGACGAGCAGGTGGTACAGCAGCGCGAAGAACGACCGCTGGGCGGTCTTGATCTCCGGCGGCAGCTCCTTGGGCGTGGCGTCGGCGGCGAACCCGGCCCGCACCTTGGGCACGCCGTACACAAGATGCGTGAGCCCGTCGAGGGACCAGTGCTCGGCGAGCCCGTCGAGGAGCAGCCGCAGGGAGCCCTGGCCCTGCTCGTCGAGGGACTTCAGCAGTTCGATGTCGGGCTCGGTCCGCACGATGGTCCGCTGGTCGGCGGGGACGTGCGTGTTGATCCAGGCCTCGGCCTTGTCGAGCCTGGGCCGTACGGCGTCGAGGTCGGCGAGCGGGTCGGTGGGGTCGAGTTCGCTGAGGATGCGCAGGGTCTGGTCCTCGGCGCCGGCGGTGATGTCGGCGACGGACGCGAGGGTCCGGTACGGCATCGGCCTGGGCGTCTTCGGCAGCTCCCCGGCGGCGGTGCGCACCGCACGCGAGTGCGCGGCGACATCGCCCGGCAGAGCGGAACCGTCGGCGACCTTCGCGTCGAGCTTGTCCCACTCGTCGTAGAGCCGCTGGATCTCCTGGTCGAAGGCGATCTTGAAGGACTGGTTGGGGCGGCGGCGGGCGTAGAGCCAGCGCAGGATCTGCGGTTCCATGATCTTCAGCGCGTCGCCGGGGGTGGGCACCCCGCCCTTGGACGACGACATCTTGGCCATGCCGCTGATGCCGACGAAGGCGTACATGGGCCCGATGGGCTGCTTGCCCCCGAAGATCCCGACGATCTGCCCGCCCACCTGGAACGAAGACCCGGGCGAGGAGTGGTCGACCCCGCTGGGCTCGAAGACGACGCCCTCGTACGCCCAGCGCATCGGCCAGTCGACCTTCCAGACCAGCTTGCCGCGGTTGAACTCGCTGAGCGCGACGGTCTCGGAGAAGCCGCAGGCGGTGCAGGTGTAGGTCAGCTCGGTGGTGTCGTCGTCGTAGGCGGTGACGGTGGTGAGGTCCTTGCCGCACTGCCCGCAGTAGGGCTTGTACGGGAAGTACCCGGCGGAACCGGAGCTTCCGTCGTCCTCGGCGGCGGCCCCGGAGCCCTCGACGGCCTCGATCTCCGCCTCGTCCAGTGGCTTCTGCTGCTTCTGCTGCTTGGCCGGGGCCTTCTTGGTCCGGTACTGGTCGAGGATCGCGTCGATGTCGCCGCGGTGCTTCATGGCGTGCAGGATCTGCTCGCGGTAGACGCCCGAGGTGTACTGGGCGGTCTGGCTGATCCCTTCGAACTCCACGCCCAGCTCGGCGAGGGCGTCGATCATGGCCGCCTTGAAGTGCTCGGCCCAGTTGGGGTGGGCGGAGCCCTTGGGGGCGGGCACCGAGGTGAGGGGCTTGCCGATGTGCTCGGCCCAGGTGTCGTCGACGCCGTCGACGCCGTTCGGGACCTTGCGGTAGCGGTCGTAGTCGTCCCAGGAGATCAGGTGCCTGACCTCATGTCCCCGGCGCCGGATCTCGTCGGCGACGAGGTGCGGGGTCATGACCTCGCGCAGATTGCCGAGGTGGATGGGGCCGGACGGCGAGAGGCCCGACGCGACGACAACGACCGGAGCGGTAGCGAGTGATGTCGCTTTGCCCGGGGCCCGACGCTCCGACTCCTCGATGACCTCATCCGCGAAACGGGAGACCCAGTCGGTGGTCTCGGTGCTCTGAGCCACGATCGGCACGTCCTCTTTTTCTGAGTGCTTCCAAGATCGACCGGTACGGTCCCCGGCCGACGGCCCCCATTCTCCCAGCTCTGGCCAGAACCACGAAAAGGCCATTCCACTCCGTGGGGAGGCGGGGACGAAGAGCTCGGGTAGTTCCCCGCGCCCCTTAAAAGCATGGGGTGCCCCCAGGTCTTTCAGGGGCGCGGGGAACTGCGCGAGCAACCACAACGCACCCGCACCCGACGAACGAACAGAACGGGGTCAAAGGGGCGCAGCCCCTGGCGATGGGACGGGTAGGGGCGGCGGGGGCGCAATCCATCCCCGCACCCACCACCCGCACCCCGCCACCCCACATCAGAAAAACCCCTTTACCCCCCATGGGATACTGAACGTCATCCACCCGTACCCCGAGGAGAACGGCTCCCCTCTCATGGCCCCGGTCACGTCCCTCACCGCCTCCGTCCACCAGCGCCTCGCCGACGCCCTCGCTTCCGCCCTCCTGGGAGCCGACGGAGTCGACCCGCTGCTGCGACGCAGCGACCGGGCCGACTACCAGGCCAACGGCATCCTCGCCCTGGCGAAGAAGGCGAAGGCCAACCCGAGGGAGCTGGCGACCCAGGTCGTCGCGAAGGTCGAGTCGGGTGAGCTGCTGAAGGAGATCGAGGTCTCCGGCCCCGGCTTCCTCAACATCACCCTCACCGACAGCGCGATCACCCGGAACCTCGCGGAGCGCTACGCGGACGACACCGGCCGTCTCGGCGTCCCCACGGCGGAGCACCCGGGCACGACGGTCATCGACTACGCCCAGCCGAACGTGGCGAAGGAGATGCACGTCGGCCACCTGCGCTCCGCGGTGATCGGCGACGCGCTCGTCCAGATCCTGGAGTTCACCGGCGAGAACGTGGTCCGCAGGCACCACATCGGCGACTGGGGCACCCAGTTCGGCATGCTGATCCAGTACCTGGACGAGCACCCGCACGAGCTGGACCACAAGGAGGAGGCCGACGCGGACCTCCAGACGTCCGGTGAAGCGGCCATGTCGAACCTCGACCGGCTCTACAAGGCCGCCCGCAAGCTCTTCGACTCCGACGAGGAGTTCAAGACGAGGGCCCGCCGCAGGGTCGTCGACCTGCAGGCGGGCGACCCGGCGACGCTCGCCGCCTGGCAGAAGTTCGTGGACGAGTCGAAGATCTACTTCTTCTCCGTCTTCGAGAAGCTCGACATGGAGATCCGGGACCCGGACATCGTCGGCGAGTCGGGTTACAACGACATGCTCGCCGACACCTGCCGTCTCCTGGAGGAGTCGGGTGTCGCGGTCCGCTCCGAGGGTGCCCTCTGTGTGTTCTTCGAGGACATCAAGGGCCCCGACGGCAACCCCGTCCCCCTGATCGTGCAGAAGTCGGACGGCGGCTACGGCTATGCGGCGACCGACCTCTCCGCGATCCGGGACCGGGTCTTCAACCTGAAGTCGCACAGCCTGCTCTACGTCGTGGACGCCCGTCAGTCGCTGCACTTCAAGATGGTCTTCGAGACGGCCCGCCGGGCGGGCTGGCTCAACGACGACGTGAAGGCGTACCAACTCGCCTTCGGCACGATCCTCGGCAAGGACGGCAAGCCGTTCAAGACCCGTGAGGGCGAGACGGTCCGGCTGGTCGACCTGCTGGACGAGGCGATCGACCGGGCGACGACGGTGGTCCGGGAGAAGGCCGAGAAGGTGGGCCTCGGCGAGCAGGAGATCGTGGAGAACGGCCGGTACGTCGGCATCGGCGCCGTGAAGTACGCGGACCTCTCCACCTCCGCCGTCCGGGACTACAAGTTCGACCTGGACCAGATGGTCTCGCTCAACGGCGACACGAGCGTGTACCTGCAGTACGCGTACGCCCGTATCCAGTCCATCCTCCGCAAGGCCGGCGAGGCCCGCCCCGTCGCCCACCCGGAGCTGGAACTGGCCCCGGCGGAGCGGGCGTTGGGTCTGCATCTGGACCAGTTCGGGGAGACCGTGGCGGAGGTCGCGGAGGCGTACGAGCCGCACAAGCTGGCCGCGTACCTCTTCAAGCTGGCCACGCTGCTGACGTCGTTCTACGACCAGTGCCAGGTGCTGAGCGACGACAACCCGACGGAGGTCGTCGAGAACCGTCTGTTCCTGGTCGACCTGACCGCCCGCACCCTGCACAAGGGCATGGCACTGCTGGGGATCAGGACGCCCGAGCGCCTCTGAGCCCGAGCCACGCCACCGGCGGGTGGGGCACCCCTACGCGGTGCCCCACCCGCCGGTGGCGTTCGGCTGCCCTCGATCGGGCTGGGTCCACGGCCCGGAGGGCCGGTTGTCAGTGGGTGGTTCTACAGTCACCGGCATGGCGACACTTCCCAATCCGCTGCCCGGTCTGGGCGCCGACCCGGCCGGCCGCTCGCTCGGCCTCGAACGCCCGCTTCCGCCCGGCCGGTTGATCGACACCACGGACGACGGGCCCTGGCACGAGCCGCTGCTCTGGTACGCCGACGAGCCTCCGGCGCCCGGTGCCTGGGCCGCCGTTCAGCCCGTGCGTCGTACGGCCGGCCTCCTCCCGGTCCTGCTGGACGTCGGCGGCGGACAGGGCGGCCCGGAGGACTGGGAGTTGATACCGGGCGAGGCGTCGTACCCCGGTGACCACGACGCCGACGAGGTCCTGGCCGAGCTGTGGGAGCAGTACGCGGACGAGGACGACGACGGCGAATGGCCCGGCCTCGCCCCGGCCCTCACCTCCGGAACCGACCCCGACACCCTCGCCGCCGAGGCCGCCGAAGCCCTGTCGGGTGCCGGGGCCGTATCCGGCATCCGTGCCGTCGATGCCCTGCTGGACGGCCCCTCCTGGCTGAAGGACCCCCGTCTCGCCCTGGTCCCCGCCCGCCGCAGCGCCGACATCCCGGCGGCCATCGGCTGGAGCGGGACGGTGAACCACGAGGAGGCAGGGCGGATGAGCGCGGTGCTGCGCTCCTGGGAAGACCGCTTCGGCATACGCGTGGTCGCCCTCGGCTTCAACCAGCTGACCGTCTCGGTCGCGGCCCCGCCCACCACCGAGGACGAGGCCCGGGAGATCACCCTTGAGCACTTCGCGTTCTGCCCCGACGCCATCGTCCAGGGCCCGGCGAGCGGCTCCCTGACCGACTACGCCATCACCCTGCTGAACGAGAGGACCTGGACCTTCTGGTGGGACTGACCCGCCCCGCGGTCCGGCCGCCCCGGGCAGCCCCGGCCGGAAGTCAGCCGAGCCCCTTGCCCAGCCTGCGCACGCCTTCCCTGATCTCCTCCGGCGTCTGCGTCACAAAGCACAGCCGCAGGGTCGCCCGGTCCGGTTCCCCGGCGTAGAAGGGGGCGCCGGGGACGTACGCCACGTCCTGCTCGACCACGCGGGGCAGCAGGGCGGTGGTGTCGTACGAGGACGGCAGCCTGGCCCAGAGGAACATGCCGCCCTCGGGCCGGTTCCAGGTCGAGCCCTCGGGGAGGGCGCCCGGCAGCGCGGCGAGCATGGCGTCCCGGCGCTCACGGTAGGCCGCCGCGACCTCGGCCACATGGGCGTCGAGGTCGCGGTCGGCCAGGTACCGGGCGGCGGCGAGCTGGTTGACGGTCGGGGTGTGCAGATCGGCGGCCTGTTTGGCGACGGCGCAGGCACGGCGGAGCCCGGCGGGCGCCCGCAGCCAGCCGAGCCGCATCCCGGGGGCCATGACCTTGGAGAAGGAGCCCAGCAGGGCCGTACGGTCCTCGGCGCCCGGGCAGGAGGCGATCCAGGGCACGCGGTCGCCCTCGAAGCGGAGTTCCCCGTAGGGGTCGTCCTCGATGATCCACAGCCCGCGCCGGGCCGCGACGGAGGCGACGGCCGTCCGCCGCGCGACGGGCAGGGTGCGCCCGGTGGGGTTCTGGAAGGTGGGGACGGTGTAGAAGAGCTTGGCCCGGGTGCGGACGACCAGTTCCTCCAACGCGCCCGGATCGACCCCGTCCGCGTCCCCCGGCACCCCCACCACCCGCGCCCCCGCGAACCGGAACGCCTGGAGCGCCGCGAGATAGCAGGGCTCCTCGACCAGGACGACATCACCGGGTTCGACGAGAGCGGTGGCGAGCAGGGACAGCGCCTGCTGCGACCCGGTGGTGACGAGCACATCGTCGGCGTCGGTCGTGAGCCCCCGCACCCGGTAGCGCGCGGCGAGCGCCTCCCTCAGCACCGGCTCGCCCTCGGTCGTCGCGTACTGCAGGGCCCGCCCGGCCGACTCGGCGAGCACGTCCCGGTAGGCGGCGGCGATCCCCTCGCTGTCGAACAGCTCCGGGGCGGGCAGACCACCCGCGAAGTTGACGACTTCGGGCCTGGAGGTGACGGCGAGGATGTCCCTTACGGGGGAACCCCCGACCGCCGTTGCGCGCGCCGCGAAGGCGGGCGCGGGCGCGCGCCCACCCGCGCTCACCTCCGCGCCCGCGCCCCCACAAGCGGCCCCTTCCCCCACAAACCCCACGTCAGCGACGTCACGCACGGCTTCCACGGCACCCACCCCACGGTTCACTCGGTGAGGAACGGGCGGTACGACCCCGTCCCGGTGGCCACTTTAGCCAGATACATGCCGTCTACATCCACCCCTTTCGCGATGCGGACGCGTCCCCGCACCCCCTAGGCTGCGCGCATGCTGCCCAGCGTGGACACGAACGACGAGTTGCAAGAAGTCGTCGGTGACGAGGCGCTGCTACGGCCGGCTGCCCAGGATCTCTGCGGCCAGCTCGGTCTCGCAGGCGCGCGGATCGTGCGTTTCGCCGAGGGGTCGCTGCCGGTGTACGCGGTCGGCGACGCCCTCGTCCTCAAGCTCTATCCGGGTTTCGAAGCGGCCGAGGCCGTCCGCGAGGCCCGCCTGTTGTCCCGTCTGTGGGGACAACTGCCCATCCCCACACCCCGACTGCACTCCGCCGATCTGTACAAGAACGGCTGGCGCTATGTCCTGATGTCCCGGCTGCCCGGTGAGGACCTCAACGAGGCCTGGCCGCGCATCCCCCGCAAGGACCAGGAGCGGATCATCGTCCAGGCCGCCGAGTGCCTGGCCGCCCTGCACGACCTGGACGCCGAGCCACTGATCCCGTACGTCGGCCCGCCGGACTGGTCCAGGTTCATGGCCTCCCAGCGGGCCGGGGCGGTCGAACAGCAGATCGCCGGCGGCCTCACGGCCCCCTGGCTGGAACAGATCCCGGACTTCCTGGCCTCCGTCCCCCTCCCCGCCCGCCGCCAGGTGCTCCTGCACACGGAACTCATGCGCGAGCACCTGACGGTCGACCCCCGCGACAACTGGCGCCTGACGGGCCTCTTCGACTTCGAACCCGCGATGGTGGGCGACCCCGCCTACGACTTCGTCAGCGTCGCCCTCTTCCTCACCCGAACCGACCCCGCCCTGCAAAAACTCTTCTACGAGGCCTACGGCCAGCCCCCGTTCGCCCCGAGAGAGCTGATGGCGTACACCCTGCTCCACGTCTACAGCGACGTGAACTGGTACCTGCGCACACTGCCGACCCCGCCGAGGCAGGACTTCGAGTCACTGGCGGAGACTTGGTTCAACATCCCCTGAAGGGGCTGGGGGCGCAGCCTCCCAGCCCCTTCAGGGGCGCGGGGAACTGCGCGACAAGCCCCCACGCACCCGCACCCAACCGACAACCCCTCATTCCTTCCGCCCCATCGCCGCATACACATTGATGTCGGCGTCCGTCACATCGTTGATGTCCCGATACCGAACCTTCTCGATGTCGTCCAAGGCGGCAAGCCTCTGCGGCTCAATGGCCTCGGGCAACGGCGCACCACCCTCGAACCGCCAGTGATGAGCCGGCACCACCCCCGGCTCATCCACGACCAGCCCGCTCTGCTCGAAGAAGCGGGCGACCTCGTCCCTGGACCGCAGCACGAAGGTGAACCCACGCTCGGTGTAAGTCCGCTGCACCGCACGGACATTGGCGGGGTTGATGTCCTCCGTGAGATGGCTGAGCACGAGCCGGCTCCCGGCAGGCAGCGCGTCGACCAGCTCACGTACGACGGGATACGCCTCCTCGTCCTCGACGAAGTGCAGGATCGCCACCAGGCACAGCGCGATCGGCTGGTCGAAGTCGAGGGTCCTGGCGGCCTGTTCGAGGATGTGGGCCGGTGTCTTGAGGTCGGCGTCGATGTAGTCGGTGGCGCCCTCGGGCACGCTGGTGAGCAGCGCGCGGGCGTGGGCGAGCACCACCGGGTCGTGGTCGACGTACACGACGCGGGACGTGGGGGCGATGCGCTGGGCGATCTGGTGGACGTTCTCGGCGGTCGGCAGCCCGGTGCCGATGTCCAGGAACTGCCGGATGCCCTCGTCCTTGGTGAGCGTGGTCACCGCGCGGCGCATGAAGTCCCGGTTGTGCCGGACATCGAGGTATCCGCGCGGGTTGGCGGCCAGCGCGGCCCCGGCGGCCTCCCGGTCCTTGGGGTAGTTGTCCTTGCCGCCGAGGAAGACGTCGTAGACCCGGGCCGGGTGCGCCTTGGTCGTGTCGATCCTCCTCCGCAGCTCCGCGGGGTCGTGGCTGAGCGCGTCACCGGCCATGGGGCATCTCCTGGAAGTCGATCCTTGAATGCCCAACAACCTAATGCTCCAGGGGAGTTGACGCTGCCGGACCGGGGAACCCACAGGAAACGCCCCTCGGACTCCGCCGAAGGCGCCGGGGCTACCGCCGGGGCTACCCCTGGTCCCCCACCGTCGTGCCCTCCTCGACCCACTTGGGCCCGCCGAGCGGGTACTCGTACGCCGGTCGCCCGTTGTTCCCGCTGGTGCGGAAGGGCTGTCCGGCGTCGTTCAGGACCAGTGTCCCGCTGCGCGAACCGCTGGACCACTTCAGTTCCAGATACCAACTGACGTAGTACGCGGAGGCGTCGGCCTTGACGTAGTAGACCTCCGGGTCGGACTCGCTGACGGAGTAGGGGAAGTCCTTGCTCCCCGCCGCGGGCTGCACGGCCGGTCGCGTGGCGTCCAGGGCGACCGTGAAGGACCGTGTCGGCACACCGGCGCCGCAGCCGACCCCCGGGTACCCCATGATGTAGTCGTTCCAGGCGAGCGGCGCCTGCCTGTCGACCATCCGGACGGTGAGGCTCCGGATGACCACGGTCTCGGCCCCCGTCCCCTGCACGGTGAGCGTCACGAACTGCTGCCCCGACGACACGGCCCCGGCCGATTCCACCCAGGCCGCCGAGTCCGTCTCCAACGGCGGAGGCCCGACCTCGGCCGGCGCCCGGTCGACCAGATACCGCTGATCGCAGGGGCTCTCCCAGGTGTACGGCTCCACCTTCACGGTGAGGGGCGGTGCGGCGTTCCCCGTGTCGTCGTCCTCGTCCGCCGCGCCGGAGTTCGTGGGGCCGGCGGAGGCGGCGGCCCCCTTCCCGCCGTCGCCCTTCTCCTTCTCCTTCTTCTTGTCCTTCTCGCTCGCGGAGGCGGAGGGCGAGGCCTCGGACGGCGAGGCGGCGGGAGTGTCACCCGTCCCCTTCGCCCCTCCCTCCTTCACGGACGTGGCCCCGTCCGTACGCTCCCGCCCGTCGGCCGTCCCACCCGACGGCAGGCTCATGGCCAGCGTGACGGCCCCGAGCACGGCGGCCACCGCCACCCCGGCGACGAGAGCGACCCGAGTACGCCGCCGGGGAGCCGACCGGACGCCGGAGTCACCGTCGACGCCGACCACACGGGAAACGACATCCTCCGGAACGCCGGCCTCCGCCAGGGCACCCGCCGCCTCCGGAACACCGGCCCCCTCCGAGGCGGCGGCCCTCTCCGAAACGGCGCCCCCCTCCGAAGCAACAGCCCCCGAAGAAGCGGCGACCGCCCCCGAAACCGCAGCCGTCCCCGGAGCGACCGCCTCCTCCTTGCGCCCCCGGGTCGCGTCCGCGAGGACCCACCGCCGATGGAGTTCGACGAGTTCGTCCGGGGTCGCCTTGCAGAGCCGGGCCAACCGCTCCACGGGGGCGTAATCCGCCGGTACGGCATCCCCGTTGCAGTACCGGTGCAGCGTCGACGTACTCATATGGAGCCGCTTGGCCAACGCCCCATAGCTCAGCCCGGAGCGCTCCTTCAGCTCCCGCAACAGCTCGGCGAAACCACCCGCCATGTCGCTCACAGACCCGCTCCCCGACACACCTTCTCCGTTCCCACAGGGCCCCCACGTCCCGTTCCGCGTCCCGTCGGGCGTCCCACATCAAGGACGTTCCCGCAGGTCAAAGTCATTTTGGGTGTTCCAGCGTCCCTCATCACCCGCCGAAGGTGGCGGCCGGGACGGATCACCCCGCAAGCTCTGGTCATCCAAGCACGCCGCTCCCGAAACACCGGTCGAGGGGCAGGACTTGGCCCATCCGTTCTCAGCCTCGGCAACAGCCTCTGCCCGAAAGGACCCTCCCATGCGCACGTCCCACACCACCCGCACCGCCCGTACGACCCGCGCCGCCCGTCTCCTCGCCGTGACCGGCGCGGCCCTCGCGGCCCTGACCCTCACCGCGTGCAACAACGGCATGGGCACACAGGACGAGGGCTCGGCCGCGACGACCGACTCGACCGCGGACGCCAACACCGGCGCCGACGCGAACACGAACACGAACACCTCGACCGGCGGCCAGAACCAGAAGAACCAGGCGGACAAGTCGTCGAACACGAGCGGCGGCACCGGCTCCTCCACGTCCTCCGGCACCTCCACGTCCTCCGGCACCTCCGGGTCGTCCGGCACCTCGGGGTCCTCCGACTCCTCCGGTACCGACCCCGAGGACCGGGTGACCTGCAACGGCTCGAACACGACCGTCACCGCCCAGCCGGTCTCACGCCCCCTCAACCACATGCTGATCACGGTGAAGAACACCGGCTCGAAGATGTGCGACCTGTTCTACTACCCCACGCTCCGCTTCGACGAGGCGCAGTCGGCCCCGGACGTCATGGAGGACTCCCAGCCGCAGGCGGTCGTCACACTGGCCCCGGGCGAGTCCGGCTACGCGGGCGTCCTGCTCTCCATGGCGGACGGCAGCGGTGCGAACGGCGAGACGGCGAAGAAGGCCGAGATCATGTTCCAGGGCTCGACCCCCGGCAGCGACGGCGGCCCCTCGGCGTTCCCGTCCCTCCCCGCGAAGGGTGTCTACTACGACAGCTCGCTGGCGGTCACGTACTGGCAGTCGACGTCGGCCGACGCCCTGTCGTACTGACCCCCCGCCCGTTCAGCCGGCCGAACGCACCATCCGGGCCGCCTCGGTGGCCCAGTAGGTGAGGATGTTCTGCGCCCCGGCCCGCCTGATACCGGTGAGCGACTCAAGGATCGCCCGATCCCGATCGATCCACCCCTTCTCGGCGGCGGCCTCGATCATCGAGTACTCACCGGAGATCTGGTAGGCGACCACGGGAACGTCCACGGAGTCGGCGACCCGGGCCAGCACATCGAGATACGGCCCGGCCGGCTTGACCATGACCATGTCGGCCCCCTCCTCCAGATCGAGGGCCAGCTCCCGCAGGGACTCCCGCAGATTGGCGGGGTCCTGCTGGTAGGTCTTCCGATCCCCCTTCAGGGACGAGCCGACGGCCTCCCGGAAGGGCCCGTAGAAAGCGGAGGCGTACTTGGCGGTGTACGCCAGGATCGCCACGTCCTCCCGCCCGATCTGGTCCAACGCGTCCCGGATGACGCCGATCTGCCCGTCCATCATCCCGCTGGGACCGAGCACATGCGCCCCGGCGTCGGCCTGCACCTGGGCCATCTCGGCATACCGCTCAAGGGTGGCGTCATTGTCGACGCGCCCCTCGGCGTCGAGTACCCCGCAGTGCCCGTGATCGGTGGTCTCGTCCAGACACACGTCGGACATGACCAGCAGCTCGTCCCCGACCTCGGCCCGCACATCCCGGATGGCGACCTGCAGAATCCCGTCGGGATCGGTCCCCGGAGTCCCGAGCCCGTCCTTCTTCCCCTCCTCCGGCACCCCGAACAGCATGATCCCGGAGACCCCGGCCTCCACCGCCTCGACGGCGGCCTTCTTCAGACTGTCCCGAGTGTGCTGCACGACCCCGGGCATGGCCGCGATCGGCACCGGCTCGCTCACCCCCTCCCGCACGAACGCGGGCAGGATGAAGTCGGCCGGATGCAACCGCGTCTCGGCCACCATCCGCCGCATCACAGGGGTCGTACGAAGCCGACGGGGCCGCGTACCGGGAAACGATCCGTACTTCGACATACATCTACGCTACGCCCGCCCCACCCCTGCCTTTGCCGACGTGGAGTCGGCTGTCAGCCTTCCTCTCCCTTCAGGCGAGGCTCCTGACCGCTCAGGCCGCACGGTCCGATTCAGCCCCCGCCGTCTCGTAGGAGATACGGCGGTCGCCTTCGGCACTGCGGTCCCGTTCGGCACGGCAGTCTCGGCACCAGGTTCCTTCCGGCTGGCGGAAGGCACGATCACAGCCACCGGCGCAGTCCACCATCCAGTACGACGGCGACGGCTCGACGCCCGGTGCCGATGCCTCGGGAATGTCCGGCAAGGGCGGCAGCGGTGGTGGCAGCAGCTCCCGCAGCCGGTGGGCGAGAAACCCGGCCGGATTCTTGAGGAGGGTGGGAACGTCGGCCGTCAGGGCGTGGTGCACCGCGGTTCCGCCGACACCGTTGTCGAACCAGGCGATGACGGCCGGGGCGAGGCGACACACGTCCCGCTGGGAGAGCGTGAACCGGTCGTCAGTACGGCGCAGTCCCACGAGCAGGGCGACGGCCTTGTCACAGTGCTCGCAGCTGGACGGCTGGGGTTCGGCGGGTTCTTGTGCGGGCCGTACGGGGACTACATCGCGGACTTCGTCTTTCGGGACTTCGTCTTTCGCGACAGGTGCGGCGGAAACCGCTGAAGGGACGGCGTCAAGAGGAGCGACAGGACCCGTGGGAGCACCATGCACGGGCTCCGGCTCCACGACGGTGGCGACCGCCCCGTCCGCCGCCGCCCCATGGGCGCGCGTGAGCGCCGGAGCGTTGTAGGCGTACGTACGCGTGATCACGCGCCCACCCTCGACCCGCTCCCGTACCCGCTCGATATGGCCGTGCGCCTCCAGCTCACGCAGGGCGAAGGCGATCCGGTCCCGGCCCTCGGGAAAGCACTCGGCGAGGGTGCGGATGTCGGTGGAGGCGCCTTCGGGCAGCGACAGGATGTGAGTGCCGAGCCCGATGGCCGTCAGGGACAGCTCGCGGTGCTGGGCGAGATGGTTGCCGATGATCGTAAACCGGTCGGGCTGGTACTCCCTGATGTGGGTGACCCCGGAAGGGGTGGTCCTTTGCCGAATGAGGGACTGCGGACGCACGGCGCCGCTAGGCTTCGTCTCAGCCATGGGGGAAGATCGTCTCTCTTCCTCGGTGGTCAGGCCCTCGCATGGGAGGTGGAAGTCCCGGCGGGGGCCGACGCATGTGTGCGGTTGTCTTCGCCCCGAGCGTGCACGCCCAAGCCACCACCACGCCAGCCGAGTTGGGATGATTCACTCCAGCGAGTGACGAACACGTGGTTTGGCTGGTTTGGAGGGTTTCTCTCCCAAGAGTTCTTTCTCTTTTACCGACCGCCGCCCCGTCGCAACGGCCCACCGGGACCCGTCTTTCCGGGCTTCGGTTCAGCGTTCAGCGGCCGAGGGCCGCACGCGGCTTGCCGAGCAGACGTCGGCTCACGCGGGAGCCTGCGCGCGCACCATGAGCGTGCCCAGGTTCCCCGGTTCCGGAGCAGTAAGGATGCGGGCGTCAACGTCGGTGAAGCCGTGCCGCTTGAGGAGGTCCGCCCACATCTCCGGGGCGTACTGCCAGCGAAGTACCGTCAGTTCTCGCTCCCGCCCTTCGAGCCACTTCCCTCGCATCGGTTGAGGTCCGTAGGAACCGGCGACCGGTTCGGCCTGCGAGAAGGCGAAGACCCCGCGAGGGGACAGCCGTTGGAAGACGCGCGGGAACAGGTCCTCGGGGTCGGTGAACCACACGGCCCCCCACACCGAATAGATCGCGTCGTACTTCGTGGACGTGGACGACAGGTACGTGCACACCTCGCCGTGGACGAACGCCAGTCCGGGGGTGCCCTTCCACCAGGAACGGGCACGTTCGACCTGGACGGGAGAGAAGTCGACACCAGTCACTTCGACTCCCTGACGGGCCAGGTGGGCGGCCTCCTTGCCCTCCGCCGGTCCGAGCTCCAGCGCGCGGCGGGGAGTGCCGAGGACTTCGGCGCCTGGACCGTAGCCGGGGTACTGCGTCCAGTCGAAGCGCTCGGCCGACGGCGCCGGCTGGGGCCCCTCGCCCTTGTGAGGCTTGTACTTGTCCCAGTATTCAGCCGGTGTCATGGGCGCGTGAGGCATGGAACTCCTCGGGAGGATGGAGTGACCGGTGTCCCTTGAGCTGGACACCGTATCCGGCCGTCCTCCCACGCGGGGGCGAATGACACCACCTCGCCCGGATGCACACGCGAAGGGCCCGGAAGCGCTCAAGACGCCCCCGGGCCCGACCTGTTCAGGTCAGTGACAGTCCGCCCCCGGACTGCACGGACCGCATGCGCCGTAGTCGCGCTCCCAGAGCTTCCAGTCCACATCGAAGCCCGTGTCGGCGATGATCTGCGCCGTGCGCTCCACCGAGCCGTCGTACTTGAACTCGATCTCGGGGATGTGCTCCAGGAACTTGCCGTCGAAGTGCTCCGCGCAGAACTCGCGGTAGTTCTTGGTGTCGAGGATGAAGACGTGCACCGCCATGTCGACCAGGCGGCCACAGCACATCTCCAGGCCCTGGCCCCACTTCTCCATGGCCGTGATCAGGTAGGAGACTGCCGCCCCGAACAGTCGGTTGGCCATCACCTCGTCCACCGGGTGGTCACGCGTCAGGAGCTGGATCTCCCGGTCCCACACCTCCCGCTTCACGTAATCCCGAGGGTCTCGAACCTTGGTGTCCACTGCTGTCGTCATCTTGCCCTCCCTGGCTTTGTGGGGCCCGCCGCTCCGAGCGGGCCGTATGGGAACGAAACCACCGGCCGACAGCGCACTGTGATCAACTGCCATCCCATGCAAGCCGTTTGCAGATGCTGCACACGCAGTCGACGCGCCCATCGCCCACTGGCTACCGTGGATGGACCTGACCCCTGGTCAGTGGGAGGCGCAGTGCGCACCATGGACCCGCTGTGGAGTTCCGCTCAGGCCCGTACGCTCGTGGACCGCCAAGACCCCGGAGGTCTCATCCGCATGGGCCGGGTCGGGCGGGGATGGCGGCAAGCCGACCTTGGGGCGCGTCTGGGCTGCTCCGCCTCTACCGTCTCCCGAATGGAGCAACGGGGCAGCCGAATGACTGACCTGCACCTCTTGCGCCAGGCAGCCCAAGAGGTCGGCGTGCCTCCCCAAGTCTTAGGAGCGGCACTCGGATTAAGCGTGCCGCAAGCCACTAGAGTGGCGGCCGATGGTCCACGTTGCGCCAAGGAGGACCCCATGCGCCGCCGGACACTGCTCGCGGCCGCCGGGCTGACGGCCCCCGCCCAGCTTCTCGCCGGCGTGGACGACGCCCTCGCGATCACGCCTGCCCCGACCGGCTCGGCCGTACCTCTCGATACCCGCCTTGCGCGGGCACGGTCCCTCTTCGACGCGGGCAGGCACACTGACCTTCTCGAAGCGCTGCCCGGGCTCCTCGCCGACGCCCACGACGCCGCCCGGTCCCGGACGGACCTCGCACACGCCCGGCTCTCATCGTGCTACAGCCTGGCCGCCCAACTCCTCGTCAAGATCGGCCGCTACGACCGGGCCCGCCTCACCGCGGACCGCGCCACCGTCTATGCGGAATTGTCCGGCTCCCCGCTGGCCGCCGCCGCTGCCGCCCGGGAACTGAGTATCGTCCTGCGCCACCAGGACCAGCCCGGAGCCGCTCAGCGCCTGATCCTGAGCGCCGCCGCCCAGGTCGAGGCCACGGGGCTGAGGACTCCCGCACAGTCGGCGGCCTACGCACAGATGCTGTGCACCACCGCGTACACGGCTGCGCGCGCCGGAGACCGGGAGCAGGCGCTGAGCATGATCCGTGAAGCGTCCCAGGCCGCGCGCAGCCTTCCGCAGCAGGCCCCGGCGGGACGCTTGTTCCCTCTCACACCGGCAGCCGTCGACCTTTACGAGGTCGGCGTTCACTGGGCTCTGGGTGACGCCGGTTCCGCCATCCGGGCCGGGCGGGGGTTGCACCCGGACCAGTTCCCCACCGCCGAGCGCAAGGGACGGATGCATACCGATCTCGGTCGTGCGTGGTGGCAGTGGGGCAAGCCGGAGCAGACGGCCCACGAACTGCTTTCCGCCCTGCGCGTCTCGCCCGGAGAAGTCCGAGACCGCCCAGCCATCCGGCGCATCGTCCGCGACCTGTCCACACGGCACCCGCGAGTGAGCGGCGTCCGCGAGCTGGCCGTGGCGACCGGCCTTCGCGGCTGAGCGCAGGCCGTCGCGCGCAAGGGCGGAACTCAGGTGGGGATGTCGAGACCCCGTTGGCGCTGTCTGTGAAGCTTGGCGAGGGCCGCCAACTGTCGCTGCTCCCACGCTGTGGCCGGTCGCACGGCGACCCTGCTCGTGTGCCACGCAAGGCCGGTGGGACGGGCGAGGAAGACCACCGAGCCCTGGACGCCCGTGATCCTGGCGGGCATGTCGTAGTGCCGGTCATAGACGATCTGACCGACCCAGAGTTCGTCCGGTGCCGCTTGTGCTCCCCGGGCCGGACGCCGCCGCACCCGTACTGCCGCTGTCCTCATCGCTCCGTCCTTTCTCCGCATCGCTCGCACTCCGGGACACCGCACGGCGGGTAGTCCGGCCCGGGGAGGTACACGACGCCGGAGGCCGCGTCCAACGCCCCTCCGTACGCCGTCCACCACCCCGTAGGGCTGTCCCCGTACGGGGTGCCCATGAACCGGTCAGCCGTTCCCTCCGGCTCCGCCGCCATGTCACAGCCCTTGGCGCGTACGGCGGTTGACCTCGGCCACGCGGGGGACCAGAAGCTCACGCGTGGTCGGCCGACGGAACTCCGCCGTCTCCCACTCCTCACCGCCCGGCGCTCTCAGGGTCAGCGTCGAGCCGTCCCAACTCACGACAGAGCCCACGCGACCCGTGCGGGCATCGGTGGTCCACTCCCCCGGACCGGGCACGTACGCGGGCTCCTCGTTCACCTCGAAGGCGCTCACGCCGCCACCTCCTTCACGTCCGTCACCCGGCGGTGCGGGTGCTGGCTGATCACGACGTTGGTGCTCCGGAGGCTTACGACGCTGCCCAGCCGTCGAGCTGCTTCCCGTTGCGCCACGGCGGCAGTGCAGATGGGGCAGCCGTCCATGGGAACGGGCTCAAGGGCCGGCGCGCGGAGCGCGGGTGTGCGAAGGGCCGCAGTCGTCGCCGTCTTCTCGCTGGTCATCCCCACAACCTCCTTTTGAGTCCGGACTCAACGGCCCGCAGCAGCTCAGGAGTTGATGACACGTAACCGGTGCGTGGAACCCACGCCGGGGCGAGTCGCCAGAAGCCACCGGCTTGTACGAGTGCTTCCAGCTCTGCCACGCCGTCAGCCGGGGCCGCGCGAGCTGTTTCCTGATCGGACACGACCGCTCCTCTCCGTAGTGACTCCACTACAAGGAAGGTTCAGCGTGGCCTACGCCTGGGCACCATTCAAGCTGTAAGAAGCGAACGAAAGGTTGGTGAAAGGCCCTTGAACCGCAAGGAGTTGAACCCGGACGCCTCACCTCAGGCGGCCTATGGGGCGCGCTTGCGCAGCTTGCGGGAGGCGCGCGGCTGGAAGCAGGAGGACCTTGCCGAGCGTATGGAATATTCCAGTGTGCATATTTCAGGGGTTGAAACTGGTCGGAAGCCTCCAACTCTCCGCTTCTCGCGTAGTGCGGACAGAGCGTTCGGCATCACGGGCACAGCAGACGCGTTCGAGGGTGAGTACCGCGGCATCCGGCACGGCAGCCTGCTGGAGGGCTTCCCGGAGTACGTCAGCTTCGAAGGCCGCGCCGTGGAGATCCGACTGTACGAAGTGGGCGTCATCCCAGGTCTGCTCCAGACCCCGGCGTACGCGGCAACCCTGGAAGCCGACGCAGTGCGGCGCGAAGCCATCACCCCCGAACAAGCCGAGGAACGAGTGGAGTTGATCTCGCAGAGGCAAGCCATGCTTGCCCGTACTCCATCGCCGTCGATCCTTGCGGTGCTTGACGAGAGTTGTATTCGCCGACCGATGGGTGATCCCGCGATCATGGACGCTCAGTTCCAACAGTTGCTGGAGTTCGCCGAGCGACCGAACACCGTGCTACAGGTGGCGCCCTTCTCCATGGGCGCACGGCGGCCGTTCAGCCTGCCCGTAACGGTGCTCACCATGCCGGACAGCGCGATCATGTCCTACGCCGAGTCGGCACAACGGGGCCACCTCGAACGGGACGGTACGTTCGTACTACCCGTACTGAAGGCATACCATCAGTTGCAGGCCGAAGCCCTGTCCCAAACGGCGTCTGTGGCCATGATCGAACAGCTCCGAAAGGGCACTCCGTGAGTACCGAAACCCCGCAGTGGTTCACGTCCTCGTACAGCGGAGGCGGCGGCCAGTGCATAGAGGTCGCCACAAACCTCGCCGCCCCGCGCGGCATGGTCCCCGTCCGTGACTCCAAGAACCCCAACGGTCCGGTGCTGGGCATCCCCGCCGAGGCGTTCTCGTCCT
This sequence comes from Streptomyces sp. NPDC002643, assembly GCF_053592555.1. Classification (NCBI taxonomy): domain Bacteria; kingdom Bacillati; phylum Actinomycetota; class Actinomycetes; order Kitasatosporales; family Streptomycetaceae; genus Streptomyces; species Streptomyces sp. NPDC002643. Next base: position 24,326 of record NZ_JBSFVY010000014.1, on the reverse strand, counting down.
TCGTGGCGGGCGTCAAGGCCGGGCAGTTGGGCTCTGTCTGACCGCTCGGCCAGGCGCTGGACTTCGAGCCCGGCGTCTGACCCACGACCTGCCCTGCTCAATACCGTTCAGCCGGGATCTCGTCCTCCGTGCCGCCCGTCGTGCCCAGTGCCTGCCGCAAGGTCTCCGCGATCGCGGCGAACTCCTCCAGCGCGGCCTGAAGCCTCGTCCGGGCGGTAGCACTGCACGGGCGGGCCGGCTTGTTCGAAGAGCAGGACGTTGGCCTTGACGCCGCCCGCGTAGTTGTCGGGTACAACGACGGTTTTGCCGACGCCCCGTCGGCGCAACCCACCGACACGACCACCGACTCAACCGTCGACACACCCCGACAGCACGTACCCCATTCGGGAATTCACCTCACCCCACGTGTCCGCCCATGCGTAGCGTGTGAGCGACAGCAGCTCACACGCCGAGGGCGACCGGCTGCCGGTGCACAACGCCGTCCACCGGGGCTCCGGTGAAGGGGGAGAGCGTTGGGTCGGACGGACAACCCAGGCACGCTACGCAAACGCCCGGTGGAAGACGCCGACGAACACCGCCGCCTCTCCACCCTGGACCTGGTGGGCCTGGCGGCCGGGGGTGTCATCGGCTCGGGCTGGCTCCTCAGTGGCGCTCAGATCAACATCCGGTACCAAGGCAGCCCCGACTGGCTCACCCAGGGGTCATGGTTGATCGGCGGGGTGGTGATGCTGCTGATCGCCGCCGTCATGGTCGAACTGGGCATCGCCCTCCCCAAGACGGGCGGGCTGATCTTCCTCCCCCTCCAGGCCGCCGGCCCCCTCCTGGCCACGGTCGTCGCCGCCGGACTGTGGATCGCGTACGCGGTCAACCCGCCGAGCGAGGCAGCGGCAATGGTACGGGCGCTGGCGCACGGAGAGCCCGAGCTGCTGTCTTGTAAGGAGGGGAAGGAGGACATCCTGCTTTCCGCTACGGGCTGGCTCTGCGCCATCGCCTTCATGGCCCTGATCGTGGGCCTCAACTTCCTGCCACCACGTCGGCTGATCAGGCTGAACCTCTACATCACCGGGGTCAAGGTCCTGATCCTGACCCTGATCATTGTGGGGCTGGGGACCGACTGGTTCCCCCAGTCCGCGTTGAGCGACTCGCCGGACAGCACGGAACATCTGGAGAAGTGCCTATGGCGGAAGGACACAGCCAAGGACAAAACCACCTCGTCGCTGCTGGGCAGCGCCATCATCTTCTCGTACATCGGCTTCCAGGCCCCGCTCGACTGCGCCGGCAACGTCAAACGGCGTGGCATGGGGGAGGCGGCGCGGCTGCGCTGGGCGGTGTACGGCAGCCTCGTCGGCGCGTTCGTGCTGTACACCGCTCTGCAGTGGGTGTTCGACAAGCACAGCGGCATCTTCAACCGGTACAGCGTCCAGTCACCGTACGCCCAGATCGCTGACTCCTTCGGGATGGACTGGCTGGTCGTTCTGATCGTCCTGAACGCTCTGCTGTCCCCCCTGGGCGCCGGCATCGTCTTCACCTACGCGCTGACCCGCGAGGTCGCCGCGCTGAGCCGCGCCCACCTCACACACCGGGGGTTGCAGACCGCCCGTCGCGCCTCGTTCCGCTTCCGGGGCGCCCAGATCGACGCGTACTGGATGATCCTGCTGGTCAACTGTGTCATCGGCCTCGTACTGCTCGCCGTGGTCCAGGGCGTCTGGGACAGACTCATGACCATCAACAGCGTGCTGATTCTGCTCGCGTACGCCATGTCGGGCGTCGTCCTCGTGGCACTGAAGCCGCCGAGGTCCCGGGGAAAACGCCGGACGGCGCACCTTGTTCTCTCCTACGCCGCATTCATCTCGATCGCCGTGGTGATCTACGAGGCCAAGGTGGACAAGGTGTGGCACGGCATGACCGCCCTGGCCGTCGGTACGGCCCTGCTGCTCGGGCTGCCCCGCCTGGCGAGACTCGACCTGCCCGTCGTGGGACGCCTGCTGCGCCGCTACGACGCCCGGGACCAGCTCTCCCGTTTCTCCAAGCCCGCCGACGCCGCGGTGCGCCCGGCGCTGCTGTTCCTCACCTATCTGACGGTGCTGCTGGTGTGCACGAAACTCGGTGACTTCGGCAAGGGCTACGCCCTGGCGGCGGGAGTGGCCGCCGCCGTGGCCGCGGCCATCGTCTTCCCCCTCCTCGTCCGTGCCTGCCGCCGCTACCTGGAAGACGTACCCCGCGCCCTTCCGTCCCCCCGCCAAGAGCCCCGGCCCAAGTCATCGGTCACCGAAGGGACTTGATCACCCAGTCGGCGGCCTCCCGCCGCCCGGCGGCCCGCAGTTCGACCACCGCGGCGTCCCGGTGCCCCATGTCCGACCAGCGCCCCACCGTGGCCCGCAGCAACAGCTCCGCGTCCGGCAACGGCAGCGCCGACACCCGCTGCACGACCTCGACGACATCCCTCGGCGTCACCAACTGCTCGTTCTCCAGGAACCGTTCGAGCAACGTCCAGGAAGCCTTGTGCAACCCGGCGCGTTGCAGCCGCCCCGCCACATCGGCGACCACCTCGGCATCGGCCGTGGCCCCCGGGGAGGACGGATCGGACAGTTCACGGCAGGCGGCGCGGACGGCGACGGCGTACCCGGCGTCGTGCAGCGCCCGCAGACAGTCGACGAACCAGTCCCGGTCCGCACCCGGACGCATCACGCCCCGGGCCAGCCGGAGTCCGGCCTTGTGCGCGGCCCTGGTCCTCTCCCGCTTGCGTTCGACACGGCCCAGCAGGGTCACCAGTTCGCCCCCGGAACGTCCTTCGACCTCCACGGCGGCGACATGGCGCAGCAGCCGGGGGCACTCGGGGGCGGTGTACTCCTGCCGCAGCCACTCACCCAGCCGGCTCAGCTCGTCCAGAGAGCGCGGGGACGCACCGGAGTCATCCGTACCGGCGACGATGTCGGCCAGCAACTCCCGTGTGGTGTCGGTCAGTTCCTTGCTCTCGTACCAGCACGACACCAGCTCGGCCAGCTCCTGCACGCCCTTGTGCCCGGCCGTCTGCCTCCGTAGCGACCGGCCGCTGGCGGGGCATCCCGCCTCGTTCAGCAACACACAGATCCTCACCAGATGCCGAGGCTCCGCCTCACGCCCGATGTACTGGGCGAAGGCCTCGTACCCGGCACCCGGCCGAGCGATCAGATTCGCGGCGATACGCCGGGCCATCTCGACCGTGCTCGGGTCCGATGAGTCCAGCCTGGTCTTCAGCCATCGCTCCAGGACCAGCCCTTGAGGCCTCAGATGCCGAAACGCGCCCGCCAGATCACCGATCTCCTCGCTCTCCTCACCGGCCCCGGCATCACAGGGCGGGCTGTCGGCCAGGGCCCGCAAGGTCAGCTCAAGCAGTCGATCCGCCTCCGCGCCGCACCCCTCGTCGAGCAGCGCGGTGTGCAGCAACGCCTTGTCGAGGCTGGTCCGACCGGAACGGGGACTCGCGAACAGCCGCACGGTGCGTCCCGCGAGCGACGACCTCCGCTTCTTGAGCTTCCGCACGAACACCGCCACATCGAACGCCGTACGCTGGCACGCCACGTCATGCACGATGCTCGCGGTGATGGGCGCACGTCTGCGGCCGGACTCCAGCTCCGCCGCATGCTGCAGTACGGCCATGTCGGCGGCCTCTCCGACGGGCCGGTGCAGGGCGGCCGTCGTCATCAGCATGACCCCGTCCCGTGGGTCGAAGTCGGGTACGAGCCGTACCAGTTCCTCGACCGGGCGGCGCAGTGCGAAGTCCTGCAGGGCCCGCATGGCCTTGCCCCCGTGGTCCCGTTTCCGCATCACCCGCAGAACGCCCACGAACTGCGAGACCGGCCCCCGCAGGATCTGGTCGTAACTCCCGTTGAGCACCGCCAGCCGATCCGACTGGAACGGGTGCTCGGTACGGCGGGCACCCTCGGTGCCGTGGTCGTCGTCCGTCATGTGTCATCCGTCGCACGGAATCGCGTGCTCGACCGCACCCCAGTAGGTGACGAAGTCGGCGGGCGTGGTCAGCAGTTCGCCCGCCTTCCGATCGACACGGCAGGCCAGTTCATGGCTTCCTTCGTCGTCCGCGTTGCTCAGGATCGCGACGACTTCGCCGAGAAGCTCGGGGCTGCGCATCAGATCGTCGAGGTCCCGTTCGACGTTGAGGCGCAGTTCGCGGACCCAGTCATCCGCCGTGACCAGCGCACGGCTCTGCGTCCGGCGCTGCTCCGCGTGATTGGTGAACAGCGCCGTCGCCTCGGGAACATCGTTCAGCAGCATCCGGGGCCGGTGGTGAACGCCCGCGCCACAGCCCCGTATGTCCTCCTCGACCCCTGTGCGCAGCGCGCCGAGCGTGAGATCGCCGAAGTGTTCGGGCATGCCCTGGCCCAGCACATTCAGCAGATGCCCGCTGAACGGCGTACAGGTGTTGAGGGGTTCGGGGAGGTTCTCACAGGCATACGCCCAGGCGTTGTGGACGCTTCCGCCGACTGCCGTGAGGACGCAGGTGCCCCGGAAGCGGGTGCCGAGAGCACCCGGCAGCACGGACTCGCGGCCGAGCTGCGGCAGTACGTTCGAGTAACAGCAGTCCGCGATCAGTACCTTGAGCCCGGCCTTGCTCTGCCTCATCGCCCGGTACACGCACCACGCGGACAGCCAGGTCCACGGCTCGTTGGCCCGTGAGGACCCGACCGCGAAGTGCACCTGCGCACCGGGCACGTCCGGCCAGTACGCGCCGTGTCCCACGTACACCACGAGCAGGGTGTCCTCCGCACCCTCACCCGCCGCGACCGCCTTGCCCAGCGCCCGCATCACCGAGTCCGCGGTACGCACCTCGTCCGGTTTCAGCACCGTCGGCCCGGCCGATGCCTCCCACCGGGGGTCCCGGCCCAACACGGTCCCGTACGCCTTCGCGCTCGCCTCGATCGTGGAATACCCGGGGATCTCGGAGTCCTCGTCATACCTCCCGACCCCGATCACCAGCGCCCGGGACGCCATGCCCCTCAGCCCCTCTCGGGGTCGGCGTCGGGGTCCCCGGGGGCCTCCAGCTCCTGCGGAGGCACCTGGTCCGGTACCGACTCCGTCCCTGCAGGAGGCTGAACGATGACGATGGTGACGTTCGGCGGATCGAGCCTCCGCCCCTTCCATTTGTCGATCGCCCGCTCCACGGCGGCCTGCACCACCGCGGTCACGACACTGGTGACCACGGCCGTCACCAGCGCGGTGACCGGATCGAGCGTCCCCTCCGGTTCGGCCCTGTCGACCCGCCAGCCGAACCCCGTCTCCCCCTCCAACTCCTCCAGAAGCTCCCGCGGATCATCCAGCCCGACCGGCCCCTCGATCTTCACGGAGATCATCGCTGTCGTGGTCATGGACCCGTGCCTCCCCCGATGCCGTACGACGTTCACGCCCACTCTGCCAGCGCGAACCCGGCCTCCACGAGGGCGAACTGATGCACGCGGAGTGACCCCGCACGCCCCCCGAACGCCGCCCATACGGGTGCCGTAACGCCCTGAAACGCCGGAACGGCGTGAGGTCGTGTCCTACGACACGGCAACCTCACGCCGTCCCCGCCGATCCAAGCGGCCGTCCGCGACCCCTCGCTCAGGTGGTCGTCCGCCGTCTGCGCGCCCCCGGCCTCCGCTCGCTCGGCCGGGTCACCGGGTCGCCCGCCTCCAGTGCGGCGGCCCTGCGGCGCAGCCCGAAGTCGGCCAGGGCCTCCGCGAGCTTGTGCACGGACGGCTCCGGAGCCATCACGTCCACCCGCAGACCATGCTCCTCGGCGGTCTTGGCCGTGGCCGGACCGATACAGGCGATCACCGTCACGTTGTGCGGCTTCCCGGCGATGCCGACCAGGTTCCGCACGGTGGACGACGACGTGAAGAGCACGGCGTCGAAGCCACCGCCCTTGATCGCCTCCCGGGTCTCGGCCGGCGGCGGCGAGGCGCGCACGGTCCGGTAGGCCGTGACGTCGTCGACCTCCCAGCCCAGCTCGATGAGCCCGGCGACGAGCGTCTCGGTCGCGATGTCGGCGCGGGGAAGGAACACCCGGTCGATCGGGTCGAAGACGGGGTCGTACGGCGGCCAGTCCTCAAGGAGTCCGGCGGCGCTCTGCTCCCCGCTCGGCACCAGATCCGGCTTCACACCGAAGGCGACCAGCGCCTTGGCCGTCTGCTCCCCCACCGCCGCGACCTTGATCCCGGCGAAGGCGCGGGCGTCGAGCCCGTACTCCTCGAACTTCTCGCGGACCGCCTTGACCGCGTTCACCGAGGTGAAGGCGATCCACTCGTACCGCCCGGTCACGAGCCCCTTCACGGCCCGCTCCATCTGCTGCGGCGTCCGCGGCGGCTCGACGGCGATCGTCGGGACCTCGTGCGGTACGGCGCCGTAGGAGCGGAGTTGGTCGGAGAGCGAGGCCGCCTGTTCCTTCGTACGCGGGACGAGGACGCGCCAGCCGAACAGCGGCTTGTTCTCGAACCACGACAACTGGTCGCGCTGGGCGGCGGCGGAACGCTCACCGACCACGGCTATCACCGGCCGCCCGCCCTCGGGCGAGGGCAGCACCTTGGCCTGCTTCAGGGTCTGGGCGATCGTGCCCAGCGTCGCGCTCCAGGTCCGCTGCCGGGTCGTCGTACCGGCGACGGTCACCGTCAGCGGCGTGTCCGGCTTGCGCCCCGCCGCCACCAGTTCACCGGCGGCGGCCGCGACCGTCTCCAGCGTCGCCGAGACCACGACCGTCCCGTCGGAGGACCCGACCTCGGTCCAGCAGCGGTCGGAGGCGGTGCGCGCGTCCACGAAGCGGACGTCGGCGCCCTGCGCGTCCCGCAGCGGCACGCCGGCGTACGCGGGCACGCCCACGACCGCCGCGACACCCGGCACCACCTCGAACGGCACCCCGGCGGCGGCGCACGCCAGCATCTCCTCGGTGGCGTAAGTGTCCAGGCCAGGGTCCCCGGACACCGCACGGACGACCCGCTTGCCGCCCCGCGCGGCCTCCATGACAAGATGTGCGGCATCGCGCACAGCGGGTGCACCAGCGGTTGTTGACGAGCCGTCAACAACCGTCAGCTGGGGCGTGCCCGTGCCCGAGAACGTGTCCAGACAGGACGCGGAGTTCCCGGACGTCACCGACGTCGGCGGGCCCGGGTCGGTGTCCAGTAGGGCGACGCCGGCGCGGGCGTGCACACGTACGACGTCGAGCACCTCGTGCTCGGCGACGAGGACGTCCGCGTTCGCCAGCGCCTCGACGGCGCGCAGTGTCAGCAGTCCCGGATCACCGGGTCCGGCACCGAGGAAGGTGACGTGACCGTGGTCCGGACCGGCGGGAAGGGTGGTGGGGCTCAATGTGCTCGCTCCCCCATCAGACCGGCCGCGCCCTTAGCGAGCATCTCGGCGGCGAGTTCACGGCCGAGCGCCATTGCTTGGTCGTACGTCTCGGGCACGGGACCGGTGGTGGACAGCTGCACCAGCGTCGAGCCGTCGGTCGTGCCGACGACGCCGCGCAGGCGCATCTCCTTGACAATCTGCCCGTCGGACAGAAGGTCGGCGTACGCACCCACAGGTGCGCTGCAACCGGCCTCCAGCGCGGCGAGAAGGGACCGCTCGGCGGCCACGGCGGCCCGCGTGTGCGGGTCGTCGAGTCCGGCGAGCGCGGCGATCAACGTCGCGTTGTCCGCGGCGCATTCGATCGCCAGTGCCCCCTGGCCGGGGGCGGGCAAAACAGTGTCGACCGAAAGGAAATCGGTCACTTCCTCGATCCGTCCGATCCGGTTCAGTCCGGCGGCGGCCAGGACAACAGCGTCCAGCTCACCTTTTCGTACGTATCCGATCCGGGTGTCGACGTTCCCTCGGATCGGGACCGTCTCGATCGTCAGGCCGTGGCCGCGCGCGTACGCGTTGAGCTGGGCCATCCGCCGGGGCGAGCCGGTGCCGATCCTCGCGCCCTCAGGGAGATCCGCGAAGGCGAGTCCGTCGCGGGCGATCAGTACGTCCCTGGGGTCCTCGCGGACGGGGACGGCGGCCAGTGCCAGCTCGGCGGGCTGCGCGGTCGGCAGGTCCTTGAGCGAGTGCACCGCGAAGTCGACCTCGCCGCGCAGCAGCGCGTCGCGCAGCGCGGTGACGAACACACCCGTGCCGCCGATCTGCGCCAGATTCTCGCGGGAGACATCGCCGTACGTCGTGATCTCCACGAGTTCCACCGGGCGTCCGGTCAGCCGGCGGACCTGGTCCGCCACCTGCCCGGACTGGGCCATGGCGAGTGTGCTGCGCCTGGTCCCGAGCCGCAGCGTCCCGCTGCCTCGCTCACTCATGATCGCCCTCGGTTCTCGGCGTTCGGTTCGCTGACCCCGCTGTCCGCGCGGGGGTCATGGTCTTCGGTGTCCTCGGCCCGGGACACGGCGGCGACCGTCTCCTGGTCCAGGTCGAACAGGGTCCGCAGCGCGTCCGCGTACCCGGCGCCGCCGGGCTCGGCCGCGAGCTGCTTGACCCGTACCGTCGGCGCGTGCAGCAGCTTGTCGACGACGCGCCGCACGGTCTGGGCGATCTCGCCGCGGTGCTTGTCGTCCAGCCCGGGCAGCCGGCCCTCCAGGCGGGCGATCTCGTTCGCCACGACATCGGCGGCCATGGCCCGCAGCGCCACCACGGTCGGTGTGATGTGCGCGGCCCGCTGAGCGGCGCCGAAGGCAGCCACCTCGTCCGAAACGATCCGCCTGACCTTGTCGACGTCCGAGGCCATGGGTGCGTCGGCGGAGGCCTCGGCGAGCGACTCGATGTCGACCAGCCGTACGCCGGGCAGCCGGTGCACGGCGGCGTCGATGTCCCGGGGCATCGCCAGGTCCAGCAGCGCCAGCACCGGCTCCGGCCGGGGCAGCTCGGCGACCGGCTCGGGCCTGCGCAGCTCGGTGATCCGCCCGGTGACGGCGACGGTGGCGGCGAGCGCCGCGATCAGCTCGGCGTCGGCCTCCGGCGTACGCACCGGCTCGCGCTCCGGCGTACGCCGCTTGTCCCGTATGTCGATGGTCGCGTTGTCGACCCAGGCCGCGTGCTGCTCCAGCGTCGCCGCGTCCATCCCGGCGACCGCGGCCTCCCCGAGCACGGAGAAGCCACCGCCCTGCACGGCTCCGGAGGCGAGGTCGAGCGGACAGTTCTCGTCGTCACCGAGAGAGGTGGGCGGCAGGGGTCGTACGACATTCGTACGAGTGTCCGACGGAGCGGTGATCCCCTCGGTCACGACGCCCGCGGCGGGCACCCGGCCCTCGACGGCCGCCGCGACCGCCTCGCCGGTCAGGACCAGGCCGGTCGCACCCGTACAGGAGACAACGACGTCCGCACGTGTCAGCTCGCCCGGCACCGATCGCATCGGTACCGCGCGGGCCAGCACGTCCGTTCCGCCCTGTTCGTTCAAGATCTGGGCCAGGCGCTCGGCCCGGTCGTACGTCCGGTTGGCGATCACGATCTCGGCGACCCCGGCCCGCGCGAGCGTGGCGGCGGCCAGCGACGACATCGAACCGGCGCCGATGACGACGGCCCGCTTGCCCCGCGCCCAGCTCTCCACGTCCCCACCGGCGGTGAACTGTTCGAGACCGAACGTCACCAGCGACTGCCCGGCCCGGTCGATCCCGGTCTCGGAGTGCGCCCGCTTGCCGACCCTCAGCCCCTGCTGGAACAGATCGTTCAGCAGCCGCCCGGCGCCGTGCGTCTCCTGCGCGGCGGCCAGCGAGTTCTTGATCTGCCCGAGGATCTGCCCCTCGCCCACGACCATGGAGTCGAGCCCGCAGGCCACGGAGAACAGATGGTGGACGGCCCGGTCCTCGTAGTGCACGTACAGATACGGAGTCAGCTCGTCCAGCCCGACCCCGCTGTGCTGGGCGAGCAGCGTCGACAGCTCGGCGACACCGGCGTGGAACTTGTCCACGTCCGCGTACAACTCGATCCGGTTGCAGGTGGCGAGGAGCGCGGCCTCGGCGGCCGGCTCGGCGGCGACCGTGTCCTGAAGCAACTTGATCTGCGCGTCCGGGGACAGCGCGGCCCGCTCCAGCACACTCACCGGTGCGCTGCGATGGCTCAGTCCGACGACCAGAAGACTCATGCCGGCATCACGGCGGGGACATCCCCGTCGGGCCCTTTCCCGGACTCCTTGGGAGCCAGCGGTACGGCCCCGGACTCACCCGCGGCCTCCTCGCCGGCCTTGCGCTGCTCATGGAAGGCGAGGATCTGCAGCTCGATCGACAGATCCACCTTGCGTACGTCCACCCCGTCCGGCACGGACAGCACCGTCGGCGCGAAGTTCAGGATGGAGGTGACACCCGCCGCGACCAGCCGGTCGCACACCTGCTGGGCGGCACCGGCGGGCGTGGCGATGACCCCGATCGACACCCCGTTGTCGTCGATGATCTTTTCCAGATCGTCCGTGTGCTGGACCGGAATACCCGCGACCGGCTTCCCCGCCATCGCCGGATCGGCGTCGATCAGCGCCGCCACCCGGAATCCACGGGAGGCGAACCCTCCGTAATTGGCCAGCGCCGCGCCGAGATTACCGATACCGACGATCACCACGGGCCAGTCCTGGGTGAGCCCCAGCTCACGCGAGATCTGGTAGACGAGATACTCGACGTCGTAGCCGACCCCACGCGTGCCGTACGAACCCAGGTACGAGAAGTCCTTGCGCAGCTTCGCGGAGTTGACCCCCGCGGCGGCCGCCAGCTCCTCGGATGAAACGGTGGGGACCGAGCGCTCCGACAGCGCGGTCAGGGCACGGAGGTACAGCGGAAGCCTGGCGACGGTGGCCTCGGGAATCCCTCGGCTACGGGTCGCCGGTCGGTGAGTTCGGCCAGTTGCCACGGTGCTCCTGCGGGTAGAGCGGGGCTGCGGGCGGTCATGCGTCCCCAGACCGCCCCGTCGACAGCAGGCTATGTCTTTGTGAACGCGTGCACAAAGATGGTGTCCGATTTGCCCAGCCAACGTGACCGGGCTCACGCACACGCGACGCAGGCGTACGGAACCGGCACACGCGTACCTTCGTTCCTCACCAGACGCCTTGATCGACGGGGGCAAAACCGCACACTCTCCTCACGCATCCCGCCCCCGAGACCAACCAGCCCATCGATCCTAAGCGACTTTTGGGACCACTTGGACTGGTCGGTCAGGTCACAACTGGGACAGGGCTTTACGCAGCCGCTCCTCGTTCACACGCCAGAAGGTGTGCTGGGCCCCATCCACGAGCACCACCGGAATCTGCTCCCAGTACTCCCGGTGCAATTCCGCATCCCGGGTGATGTCCTTCTTCTCCCAGGGAACGCCCAGTTCACCGCAGATCCGCGCGACGACCGCCTCCGCGTCGTCGCACAGATGACACCCGGGTTTCCCGATCAGTGTGACGAGTCGCTCACCCGAACTCTTCGGATTCTTCGGCGTCCGCCGGAACATGGCACTCATGTCGGCCATTGTCGCTCCGCACCGGATGTGCACACCTCCTCCTCATCAGGAGGCACACGACCTGCCCTTTCCCTCACCGGTTCCGCCCCGTGGCGCACGGCGACACACCAACCCGACCACTTCTTTAACGACACGGTCGTGGAGAGTTCACAGCGCGCAAACCTCTCGACTCCGGAAGTCCCGAACAGACTGGCTATGCTCACGACATGGCCGCTCTAGGATGGCTCACTCCCCGTAGGCGCTCCGCCACGGCACGGAGCGTTTTGGCAGGCGAGGCCTCGGCAGAGGCAGCGCGCAAGTCCTCCCAGGAGTTGGAGGACCTCGTTCCCGCGCCCGCCGTCAAGGAGAAGGGCAAGGACAAGAAGGAGAAGGAACCGGAGTTCCCGGTCCTGGGCGACGACAAGGCCGCCGCCTTCTTCGACCTCGACAACACCGTCATGCAGGGCGCCTCCCTGTTCCACTTCGGCCGGGGCCTGTACAAACGGAAGTTCTTCCAGACCCGCGACCTCGCCCGATTCGCCTGGCAGCAGGCGTGGTTCAGACTGGCCGGCTCGGAGGACCCCGAGCACATGCAGGACGCCCAGAACTCCGCCCTCTCCATCGTCCAGGGCCATCGCGTCGCCGAACTGACGATCATCGGCGAGGAGATCTACGACGAGTACATGGCCGAACGCATCTGGCCGGGCACCCGCGCCCTCGCCCAGGCCCATCTGGACGCGGGCCAGAAGGTGTGGCTGGTGACGGCGGCCCCGGTGGAGATCGCCCAGGTCATCGCCCGCCGCCTCGGCCTGACCGGCGCGCTCGGCACGGTCGCCGAGTCGGTGGACGGCGTCTACACCGGCAAGCTGGTCGGCGAACCCCTGCACGGCCCGGCGAAGGCCGAGGCGGTACGCGCCCTCGCGGCGGCCGAGGGCCTGGACCTCTCCCGCTGCGCCGCCTACAGCGACAGCCACAACGACATCCCCATGCTGTCGCTGGTCGGCCACCCCTACGCCATCAACCCCGACACCAAGCTCCGCAAACACGCCCGGGCCCAGGACTGGCGGCTGCGCGACTACCGCACGGCGCGGAAGGCGGCGAAGGTGGGCCTCCCGGCGGCGGCCGGCGTGGGCGCGGTAGCGGGCGGCACGGCAGCGGCAATCGCCCTGTCCCGCCGCAGGCGCTGACCCCGGCCCCCTCGCCGGTCGGCTGCCCTCATCGATGGCTTCCCCTCACCGGTCGGCTGCCCTCATCGATGGCTTCCCCTCGCCCGCAGATTCCCCTCACCGGTCGGCTTCCCCTGACCCGTTGGCCCCCTTCACCGGTGAGTTCCCCTCGCCCGCCGACCTCCCTCACCCGTGAGTTCCCTCGCCCGCCGATCCCCCTCACCGGCCAGCCCCCTTCACCTGTCGGCTCCCCCTCGCCAGCCGACTTCCCTCATCTGTCGGCTTCTCCCGCACCAGTCGGCCCCCTTCACCCACCGGCTCCCCTTCACCGGCCGGCCTCCCCTCCCCGTCGGACTCCCAGCGCAGCAGGTCCCCCGGCTGGCACTCCAGCACCTGACACAGCGCCGCGAGCGTGGTGAACCGCACCGCCTTGGCCCGGCCGTTCTTCAGGACGGCCAGGTTCGCGGCGGTGATCCCCACCCGCTCCGCGAGTTCCCCCACGGACATCTTCCGCTTGGCCAGCATCACGTCGACGTCGACGACGATCGGCATCAGATCACCTCGGCCAGTTCGGCCCGCATCCGCGTCGCCTCGATGTCCCGCGCGACGGCCTGGGCGAGCAGTATCCGCAGCACGAGCACGATGAGCGCGACCCCGAGCACCCCGAGGCCCACCCCGCCCAGCAGCAGCACGACCCCCGGCGCCACCGCCTCACCGGGCGCCAGGACGACACCGAAGGCGAACACCAGCAGCGCGGCCCCCACCATCGCCCCGATCACGCCGTGCACATAGCGGAAGGCCGCCTCCGAGAACACCGTCCCCCGGCGAACCATGGTCACCAGCCGCCACACACAGAACAGCACGGCCTGGACCGCCACCATCCCGAGCACCACGATCACCAGCGTCGGGGTCCGCACATACGCGACGTCCGCGTCGAGCCCCTCCAGATCGGCACCGAGCAACGGCACCATCACCACCTGCACGAACACCGACCCGACGAACAACACCCCGAGCACAGCCCGCAGGGCGAGCACGGCCAGCCGTCCCATTCCACCCCTCCTTCACTCGACCAACGATGGAAATCTATCGATATTCGATAGACAAGACAAGGGGAGGGCTAAGAGCGAGACAAGAGCGAAGCCCGGAAGGCGCCAGGCGAGGGAGGCGATTCCGGCTGTCATACCCGGACGGGGTGCACCACAGTCACACCATTTCCACACGACCACAACACGCCCCGCACCCAGACGGATCACGAACCCAATCAGTCAACAACCGATCACGGAGCGGTACTTGAATTGGCGGCAATCGGTAACAGAAGCGCCGTAATCGATGATTTGAGCAACTGGGTGTAGCAGTGCCTGCACGAAGCGTTATTCTCCTCAGACGCAAACCGGTACCCCTCCGTCGCTACGACGGGTGAATGGTCCCGTACTGCACGTGATGGAAGCTCTGCCTCTGGGAGTCCCGTGTACCCACACGTCGGGGTTGACGCCTCGGGCCTGGCTACGCTGCGCGCAACAGTCAACGAACTGTTGCGCGGCTTCGTCCCCACCGCGTACGCCGTCCCCGCCCTCGCCGCCTCCACCGCGCCCGTAAGCCCGTGTTACGCACTGGCCGATGGCATCGAACGGGGGTCGGCGCACAACGCCGTCGTCGGGGGGCGGAGGTCGGGTGACGGGCGGGAGGCGGGCAGACGAGGCCGTTCTGGAGCCACCGCCACCACCACCCGCCGCCCCGCCGCCGACAGCGACAGCGCGCGCATGATGGACCTCGTCGAACGCGCCCAGTCCGGCGAGGCCGAAGCGTTCGGCCGCCTGTACGACCAGTACAGCGACACCGTCTACCGGTACATCTACTACCGCGTCGGCGGCAAGGCGACCGCCGAGGACCTCACCAGTGAGACGTTCCTGCGCGCCCTGCGCCGTATCGGCACCTTCACCTGGCAGGGCCGCGACTTCGGCGCCTGGCTGGTCACCATCGCCCGCAACCTGGTGGCCGACCACTTCAAGTCCAGCCGCTTCCGCCTCGAAGTCACCACCGGCGAGATGCTCGACGCCAACGAGGTCGAGCGCTCTCCCGAGGACTCCGTCCTGGAGTCCCTCTCCAACGCCGCCCTCCTGGAAGCCGTACGCCGGCTCAACCCCCAGCAGCAGGAGTGCGTCACCCTCCGCTTCCTCCAGGGCCTCTCCGTCGCCGAGACCGCCCGTGTCATGGGCAAGAACGAGGGCGCGATCAAGACCCTCCAGTACCGCGCGGTGCGCACCCTCGCCCGCCTCCTCCCCGACGACGCCCGCTGAGCCGCGCCGCGTCGCCTCCCACCGCGCCACGTCGCCTCCCACCGCTCCGAGCCGCCCCCGCACCACCCCTCCCCGCTTCCGGGCCGCAGCGTGCCGCACTCACCCCGCACGCACCCTCAACTCACCCTCCGTTGAGGAAGGTTGACTTCACGGCCCGGTCCCCGGCCGTCCGTAACCCAAGTGCCGCGCCGCTCGTTGTGCGGGATACAGGCTCCCTGTGGTCACGCCCCGACCGACATCGATCACTCGATCGTGTGGACCGGTCGACGGTGTGCAACCCTCAGGACCCCCTGGGGAGTCGACCGTCATGACGAGAGGAGGTGCCGCCAGTGATCGCGAACGTATCGGCGCACCGGCGGGCGAACGCCTTCGCCCAGGCCCTGGAGGAGCTGTCCGACCGGGGCACGGCGGCCGAGCAGCCCGAAGGATCGGCACCGGCCCCGGCAGCTGAACAGACCGAGCCGGGCCGCCTGTTGACCCTGGCGACCGGTCTCGGCGAGCTGCCCAAGCCGGAGTTCGACCCGGAGGTCAAGGTCGTCCAGCGCGCCCAACTGGTGGCGGCGATGGAGGCCATGCTGCGGGACGGCACGGTCGCAGGCGAATCGGCAGATCTTTCGGTGCCCGAGCAGCGATCGGGAAGGTCGCGTGGTGCTCACCGGGCAAGCGCACTGGGCAAGTTGCGACCGCGTTCACGGCTGACGAAAGGGCTCGCCGCGGGCGGGCTCAGCGTCGGCGTCGCCGCGGGAGCCTTCGGCGGGGTAGCGGCCGCCAGCTCCGACGCCCTCCCCGGTGACTCGCTCTACGGCCTCAAGCGCGGCATCGAGGACGTGAAACTCACCCTGGCCGACGACAGCGACGACCGCGGCCAGCTCTATCTGGACCAGGCGTCCACCCGGCTCGGTGAGGCCCGCAGACTCATGGAGCGAGGGCGCGGCGGCCATCTCGACCACGAGTACCTCGGCGAGATCCGCCGCGCCCTCACCGGTATGCGGCACGACGCCTCAGAAGGCCACCGTCTGCTCCACGAGGCCTATGCGCGCGACCCTGAATCCCTCGGCCCCATCCAGGCCCTCTCGGCCTTCTCCCGGTCCCACCGGGAGACCTGGGGCGCGCTCCGCGACCGGCTGCCCGTACAGCTCGGGGACGTCAGCGCGGAGGTCACCTCGGTCTTCGCCGCCATAGAGGAAGAGGTCGCCCCGCACCAGTCGCTGCTGCCCCAGCCCCCCGTCCGGGACGGCGACGACAAGCAGCGCTCCCCGGGCTCCGAGGCCCCCGGCTCCACGGCCCCCGGTCACCGCCCGGCCCCGAGCGCCTCCGGCGGCACCGCCACCGACGGCACCCAGGGCGGCGACAGCAAGCCCCAGCCGTCCACCTCGGACAGCGGCGAGGAGGGCCTGGTCGGCGGCACCACCGGCGGCCTCCTGAACCCACCCCAGACCGCCCCCACCACCGGCTCCCCCTCCACGGGCGGCAAAACCACCCCCTCCGAAGAGCCCGACGTCACCCTTCCCCCCCTACTCCCGGGCCTCCTCCCGGACCTGGGCATCGACAGCCAGAACACCACCGACTGACCCCCCACGCGTGCGAACAGGGGCGCCCTTCACAACGAAGGGCGCCCCTGTTCGCATGTATACGCAGCTACGGCCAATCCCGCCGCTGGGCCGGCTGCCCACCCCGCCGTCCTAGCTGCGGGCAGCCCTGCCGCCGAGGCGGCTGCCCACCCACCCGTCCTAGCTGCGGGCAATCCTGCCGCCGAGGCGGCTGCCCACCCACCCGTCCTAGCTGCGGGCAATCCTGCCGCCGAGGCGGCTGCCCACCCGCCAGTCGTCATAGCTGCGGGCAATCGTGCCGCTGGGGCGGCACGGGTGGGCGCAGCGGTACCTCGTTACCGCCGAGCTGCGAAACCCACCCCCGCCCAGCCCCACCCCCGGGCGCCGCACCACCCCCAGAAGACCACCTTCAGCGGAACACCCTCAGAAGAACACCGACCGCCGCTGCACCAACAACTTGTACAGCGTGTGCTGAATCTGCTCCCGAACCTGATCGGTCAAGTTGAACATCAGCATCGGATCATCAGCGGCCTCCGGCGGATAACCATCCGTCAAAATCGGCTCCCCGAACTGAATCGTCCACTTCGTCGGCAAGGGCACCGCCCCCAGCGGCCCGAGCCAAGGAAACGTAGGCGTGATCGGAAAGTACGGAAACCCCAGCAACCGAGCCAACGTCTTCGAGTTCCCGATCATCGGATAGATCTCCTCGGCCCCCACGATCGAGCACGGGATGATCGGCGTCCCGGCCCGCAACGCGGTGGACACAAACCCACCCCGCCCGAACCGCTGCAACTTGTACCGCTCCCCAAAGGGCTTCCCCAGCCCCTTGAACCCCTCCGGCATCACCCCGACCAGCTCCCCCTGCTCCAACAGCCGCGAGGCGTCCTCGGCGCAGGCGAGCGTATGCCCGAGCTTGCGGGCCAGCTCGTTGACCACCGGCAGCATGAAGACCAGATCCGCGGCGAGCAGCCGCAGATGACGGCCCGCGGGATGGTTGTCGTGGACGGCGACCTGCATCATCAGCCCGTCCATCGGCAGGGTCCCCGAATGGTTGGCGACGATCAGCGCGCCACCGTCCGTCGGAATGTTCTCGATGCCCTTCACCTCGACCCGGAAGTACTTCTCGTACACCGGCCGCAGCAGGGACATCAGCACCTGGTCGGTCAGCTCGGCGTCATAGCCGAAGTCGTCGACCTCGTAGTCACCGGTGAGCCGCTTGCGCAGAAACGCGAGCCCGCCCGCGATCCGTCGCTCCAGCTCACTGCCAACCTGCGCCTCGGCGGCCTCCTGGGGCGGCTCCGGCTGATCCCGTGTCACAGGAACATCATCGACGCCCGAGGCCCGTCCGGGGAGAGGCTGAACCTCACCGGTCTCACGAGCCCCATGGACATCGCGTACGACCGCGGCCTCGCCCTTGCGCCGGCTCCCCGCCCGGCGGCGGGACGGGCGCTGCACGGCTCCCCCGCGCGTACGGTCGTCGTCGAACGGAATGACCTTGGCATCCGCCATCGTTGACGCTCTCCTCAGTTGGCGCTCTGCGTCGGGGGTTGGCCACCGCCCGGAACGGACCCGGGCAGTGCGGGGACGGGCAGTGCGGCGATCTTGTCGATGACCCCCGCGACCGCCTCGGGCGGCAGCAGTCCGGGACCCCGGCCGCGCGCGAAGTCCGCGAAGGTCTCGGCGGTGGTGTACTTCGCGGTGTAGCCCAGGGTGCCGCGCATCTGGTGGGTCGACACGACCCGGCCATGGGTCAACAGCCGCAGCTGCTCGGGCGAGAAGTCCGAGACGCCGAGCGTACGGACCATGGAGCCGACCCAGCTGACCGCCGGCATCAGCAGCGGCACGGTCGGCCGGCCGAGGCGCCGCGCGCACTGCGACAGCAGCAGGACCCCGTCGCCGGCGATATTGAACGTGCCGCTGTTGAGCGTGGACCGCCGGGGTTCGTGCGAGGCGATCCGCAGCACCTCGATGACGTCGTCCTCATGCACGAACTGCAGCCGGGGGTCATAGCCCAGCACGGTCGGCAGCACCGGCAACGAGAAGTACGAGGCGAGCGGTGTGTCGGCGCTGGGCCCGAGGATGTTGGCGAACCTGAGCACGCACACGGCCACATCGGGCCTGCGCCGCGCGAAGCCCCGTACATATCCCTCGACCTCGACGGTGTCCTTGGCGAAGCCACCGCTGGGCAGCGACTTGGGCGGGGTGGTCTCGGTGAACACGGCCGGGTCGCGGGGCGCGGACCCGTAGACGTTCGTACTGGACTTGACGACGAGCCGCTTGATGGACGGGGACTTCTGGCAGGCACCGAGCAGCTGCATGGTGCCGATGACGTTGGTCTCCTTCAGCGTGGCCCGGCCGCCGCTGCCCAGCGGGGTGCCGGTGACGTCCATATGGACCACGGTGTCGACCTCGTGCTCGGCCAGCACTCGGGCGATGGCCGGGTGGCGGATGTCGGCCTGCACGAACTCCGCGCCGCCCAGATGGTGGCCGGGCGGCACCGCGTCGACCGCGATCACCCGGTCGACCTCCGGGTCACGCTGGATGCGCCGTACGAACCGGCCTCCCAGCTGCCGGGCCACCCCGGTCACGAGCACGACCTTCCCCAAGATCAGCGCCTTCCTTCCGAACGTCGGCACTCATGGACACAACTCTGCTCGTACTCCGCCGCGTTCCCCGTGTGCGGCCACGTTAGCGGTTTGTCGTTGCGCTGTGATGACCGCGAGGCCGCGTACGGCCAGGAAAAGCAGCCGGAAAAACACTGTGACCCCCCACCGCTCCGGGTGGGGGGTCACAGTGATGCGCTCCAACAGCTCTCGCGCAAGCAGCAAGACGTACGACCCCACGTATACCGCGCACACGGCAGAAACCGCGGCCCGTGATACGGCCGGAGCCGACCGGACCCTCAACGGGCCCGGATCGCCTTACTTCTTGTTACGACGCTGAACGCGGGTGCGCTTGAGCAGCTTGCGGTGCTTCTTCTTCGCCATCCGCTTGCGCCGCTTCTTGATAACAGAGCCCACGACTACCCTCGCTCACTTCTCATCACTCGGTGTTTGGGCGCCATGGGCCCATACGACCTACGAGGGGCCAGCCTACCCGCCCGAGCGCTGAGGTCGTAATCGAGGGTGAACCGGAGGTTTCCCGGAGACCCCATGAGGCCCCCGGGCACCTTCGGCTCCTAGACGTCAGGCAGTCTCCACCCCCACATAGCTCTCGCGGAGGTACTCGTGAACCGCTTGCTCCGGCACCCGGAAGGACCTGCCCACCCGGATCGCCGGCAGATGACCGCTGTGCACCAACCGGTACACGGTCATCTTCGACACTCGCATCACCGCGGCAACTTCCGCCACGGTCAGGAACACGACCTCGTTGAGAGGCCTCTCGCCAGCTGCAGCCATGACACACCTGAACCTTCCGCACTCGACGGCCACCGGCTTCCCCTTCCGGTGACTCTTCGTCGTTGCGTGCTCACTCCCCAATGTAGGGGCGGGTGATGCGAGTGGGGAAGAGGGGATGCCATCGGCGGCCTACTGTGACAGACACGCCCGATTGAGTACGTAGCGGGTCAGCGGTCGGTAGTAATCAGACCGCACACCGTCATCAAGTGGAACGGCGACGGACACCCGCCCCTCAGCCTCCCCCACGAAGAGCGCAGGATCGTCCGTATCGGCCAGCCCGATCGCCTCAAACCCCAGCTGACCTGCCCCGCAGACCCATCCATGGTCACCGACCACCAGTTCCGGGAGCGGTCCGCCGGCCTCCGCGACGGCCGCCAGGGCCACGCGAACCGGCAGTGGTGAATGGGTGTGCACGCCGGTCGCACAACCGGAGCGAACACCAGTCGCCTCCTGGGCGATTCCGACGCCTCGTACGTAGCCGAGGTTGTACGTGCGTAGACCGAACCGGGTCGTTATGTCGACACGTCTACCCGTCGCGAGGGTGAGGACCTCACACCCCGCCGACGACAATGCGTCCGCCAACGCACCGTAGAAGCCGATCAGCCGATGCGGATGCCCGGTCCCGAAGAGCACCGGGCGACCACGCTGAGCTACGTCCCCCAGCCGCTCGGCGAACCGGTCCAGCGCGGCGATGGTCCGCAGGGGATCAATCACATCCTGCCCGGAAGTGCACCCAGGATCGTCCGAAACCCCACACCTGTCAGCCATGAGCCCGAGCACATCCCGCTCCCGCCAGGCCAGTTCCGGATCAACTCCGATCAGAAACCGAGGATCGCGAGCCGCGAAGAGCCGATAACTCCGCAGACTGACCTCCCGAGCGGTCCCCACCCGCCCCGCCAGCCCCACCCCCACAAGATGCTCCAGCAACCCCCCGACACTCACCACCCCACCGATGCTGCCGCACCGCACACCCCACCCACCCCAAAACGGGGACTGCACCACACAGTTGGCGTAACGCAGCCCTGAGACAGGACCGCAGGCCCTGAAAAGGGGCGCGGGGAACGGCGCGAGCAACCACAACGAACCGTCACCCGCCAACAGCCCTCAGTCCCCGAGCTACTGGGCGGGCCAAATGGGGCGCAGCCCCTGGGGGGCAAGGGGCGCAGCCCCAAGGGGGTCGAAGGGGCACCGCCCCTGGGGATGGGAAGGGTAAGGGCGGCGGGGGCGAACCCCCCTACGGCAACAACCCCCGCAGCGGAAACACAGCCTTCCGCGCAGCCAACACGGCCTGATCCAACCGATCGGCGGGGTCATACCCGGCATCCCACCCGCCCCACCCCACAGGCCACCGCCCATCAGTCATCCGCATGGGCCCCAACTGCCGCGTACGAGCAAACGCCTCCTGCCGCCACCCCTCAGGAATCACACTCTCCGGCGCGATCTCCCGCCCCGAGGCGATCGCCACCAGATGCGTCCACGACCGAGGCACCACCTCCACCACCGCATAACCACCCCCACCGAGCGCGACCCACCGCCCCTCGGAGTGCTCATGCGCCAGCTCATGCAACGCCACCTGCACAGCCCGCTGCGCATCGAGCGACACCGCCAGATGCGCCAGCGGATCTTCGAAGTGCGTATCGGCACCGTGCTGGGTCACCAGCACCTGCGGCCGGAACTCGGCCAACACCTCCGGCACCACCGCGTGAAACGCCCGCAGCCACCCCGCGTCCCCGGTCCCCGCCGGCAACGCCACATTGACGGCCGACCCCTCCGCATCGCCCGGCCCCCCCGTCTCCTCGGGCCACCCGGTCTGCGGGAACAACGTACGGGGATGCTCATGCAGCGAGATCGTCAGCACCCGCGGGTCCTCCCAGAACGCCGCCTGGACCCCGTCCCCGTGATGCACATCGACATCCACATAGGCGACCCGCTCGGCCCCCAGCTCCAACAGCCGGGCGATCGCCAGCGCGGCGTCGTTGTAGATGCAGAACCCCGCCGCGCGCCCCGGCATCGCATGATGCAGCCCACCCGCGAAGTTCACGGCATGCAGGGCGTCCCCCCGCCACACGGCCTCCGCGGCCCCCACCGACTGCCCGGCGATGAGAGCGGACACCTCATGCATCCCACCGAAGGCGGGGTCGTCCATGGTCCCCAGACCGTACGACCCATCCGCCCCGGCAGGGTCGGCGGAAGCCGCCTTCACGGCCGCCACATAGTCCTCACGATGGACAAGCCGCAGCGTCGAGTCCCCCGCGGGCTTCGCCGAGACGACATCCATCTCCCGGTCGAGCCCGAAGGCGGTCACCAGACTCCGGGTCAACGCCAGCCGGACCGGGTCCATCGGATGGTCCGGGCCGAAGTCATAGCCCGTTACTGCCTCGTCCCACATCAGCTGTGCGCGGCCGCTCATGCCCGCCACCGTATCGGTCGGAATGAGTCTCGAACGAGCGGGCGTACACCAATGTGACCAGCACCAACACCATCGGCACGAGCATCGCCCCGCGATAGCTCCAGGCGTCCCCAAGCGTCCCCACCAATGGAGAACCGATCAAAAACCCCACATAGTTGAAGATATTCAGCCGTGCGACGGCCGCATCCGAAGCCCCGGGGAACAACCTCCCCGCCGCGGCGAACGTCTGCGGCACCAGCACACACAGCCCGAGCCCCAGCAGAGTGAACCCGAGCATCCCCACCCAGGCCCCCGGCGCCCCCGCCACCACAGCGAACCCGAGCGCCGCCACAACCGCCCCCGTCCGTACGACGGCCACGGCCCCGAACCTCCGCACCCCGAAGTCCCCGACGGCCCGCCCCAGCAGGGTGGTCACCATGTACACGTTGTACGGCACAGTCGCCAGCTGCTCACTGCTCCCGAGCACATCCTGCAGATACTTCGCACTCCAGTTGGAGACGGTCGAGTCCCCGATATACGCGAAGCACATCACCAGACAGAGCGGCAGCAGCATCTTGAAGGCGACGCCACCCGCCGCCTGGACCTCGACGGCGTCCTTCTTCTCCTCCGCGCCCCCGTCGACATACCACCGACTCCCGACGAGCGCGGCCGGCAGCAGCACGACCACCACCGGCAGATACGACACCAGCAGCGCCAGCTCCCAGTGCGCCCCCACCCACGCCAGCGAGGCCCCGGCTATACCACCCAGGCTGAACACGGCATGGAACCCGAGCATGATGCTCCGCCCGTACGCCCGCTGCAGGCTCACCCCGAGCATGTTCATGGACGCGTCGAGCGCCCCGACGGCCAGCCCGAACGCGGCGAGCGAAAGCCCGAGTTCGACGGTGTCACGGCCGGCCCCGACCCCGAGCAGCGCCAGGAGCACAACAGGCTGAGCCCACCGCAGCACCGTGCTCGGCGGAACCTTCTTCACGATCAGCTCGGTGCACAGACTCCCCACACCGGCGAGGATCGGCACGGCCGCGAGAAAGAGGGGCAGCAGCGCATCGGACACCCCGTACCGGTCCTGAATGGCCGGAATCCGCGTCACGAGCAACGCGAAGGCGACGCCTTGAGCGAAGAAGCTGAACGCCAACGCGGCCCGACCGCGCCGCAGCACATCTGTCATGGCCGAACAGTAGGGGTCGCCCGCTACTCGTGGGTAGAGGAAGTTCCCAAGGAACTTGAGGATTGCTCAACTAAGCAGGCTGACCAGCTCCCGCATATGCCGGAAGCCCCCACGCACCCCGTCCAGCCGCTCCCTTGGCGTCATCGCCGTGAACCCGTACACATCCATCCCGGCCGCGACACCGGCTCGCACCCCGAGCGGGCTGTCCTCGACGACGACACACCGCTCCGGGGCCACCCCCATGCGCTCGGCAGCGTACAGAAACAAGTCAGGCGCCGGCTTCCCCCGCCCCACATCCTGCGAACTGAAGACCCGCCCCTCCCCGAACCACCGGTCGAGCCCTGTCTTCCGATGCCCGACCCGAATCCGCTCATGGCTCCCGGACGACGCCACGCAGTACGGCACCCCGTCCGCGGCCAGCTTCTCCAGCACATCGACGACCCCGTCGACCGGTTCCAACTCCCGCTCGAACGCGGCGAACACCCGCCCATGGAAAACATCGTCGAAGTCCTCGGGCAGCCGCCGCCTCGTCCGCTCCAGCACCAGCTCATGGACCCGATGCATCGCCGACCCCATGTAGTCCCGAATCGATTCCTCGTACGAGGTGGGGTGCCCGAGCTCGGTCAGATACGCGGCCAGCAGCCGATTGGAGATGGGCTCACTGTCGACGAGCACACCGTCGTTGTCGAAGATGACGAGGTCGTATCGCATAACTCGACCATAAGCCGCCCCATAAACGCAGAAAACCCCTGCCGGTCACCCGGCAGGGGTTTTCTCAATATTTGTTCGGCGGCGTCCTACTCTCCCACAGGGTCCCCCCTGCAGTACCATCGGCGCTATGAGGCTTAGCTTCCGGGTTCGGAATGTAACCGGGCGTTTCCCTCACGCTATGACCACCGAAACACTATGAAACAATCAACCGCACCACCCATGA